>CALCXL010000170.1 GCA_937907595.1 uncultured Pseudomonadota bacterium | reverse complement strand
GATCTCCGTGAGCAGGGGGCTGGGCTCGAAGCGCCGGCCCAGCTCGTCGCGCAGGTCGCTCAGGCGCTTGTGCACCCGCGCCGCGCCCTGCTGGTCGGTCCAGAAGAAGGGCCCACCCTTCATGGGCGGGAAGCCGATGCCCATCACCGCGCCCAGGTCCCCCGCGCAGGGCTCCCGGAGGATGCCGTCGTTGAGACACCAGTGCGCCTCGTTGACCAGGGTGAGCAGCAGGCGCTCGCCGATGGCGGCCAGGTCCGGCCGACCCTGCGGCCGCACGCCCTTCGGCAGCAGCTTGTAGATCGCCTTGTCCACGGCCTTGCGGCCCTTCTTCTTGACCGACTCGCCGTCCTTGTACCGGTAGAAGCCCTTGTTGGCCTTGCGGCCGAAGCGCTGCTGCTCCATGAAGCCGCTGAACAGGTCGGCGTCGGGGAGCTGCATGCGGTGGCCGTAGTGCTTGCGCATGACCTCGGTGACCTTGGCGCCGACGTCGATGCCCACCTCGTCCATGAGCGTGACCGGCCCCACCGGGAAGCCCTGCTTGATCGCCGCCTCGTCGATGTCCGCGGGGTCGTAGCCCTCCAGCATCAGGAACACGGCCTCCATCAGGTAGGGGGCCAGGGCGCGGGTCGTGTAGAAGCCGGCGCAGTCGTTGACCACGATGACGTGCTTGCCCATGCGGCGGCCGAGCTTGCTGATGGTCTTGGTGACCGCCGGGTCCGTCTTGGCGGTGACGATCACCTCCACCAGGGGCATCTTCTCCACGGGGGAGAAGAAGTGCATGCCGACCACGCGCTCGGGGTGCGCGGCCTTGCTGGCGATCTCCGTGATCGGCAGGGAGGACGTGTTGGTGGCGAAGATGCCGCCGCGCTTCGTGCGGTCCTCCACCTCGCCCAGCATGGCCTGCTTGAGCTCCAGCTTCTCCGGCACGGCCTCGATGACGACGTCGGCGTGGCCGAAGCCGGCCCAGTCCAGGCCCCCGCTCACGCGGTTCTTGCGCTCGGAGGCCTGGGCCTGCGTGAGCCGCTTGCGCGACGCCTTCTTGTCGAAGTGCTTGTGCGCGTGCCGGATGCCCGTGAGCAGCCCCTCCTCGTTGACGTCCTTGAGCCGGACGTGCACGCCCTTGTCGGCCAGCACCGTGGCGATGCCCCCGCCCATGAGCCCCGCGCCGAGCATGCCAACCCGACCCACCGGCCGGTCCTCGACGTTCGCGGTCCCGGGGCCGTCGTCCTTCTTGAGCTGCGTGATGCAGTGGAAGAGGTGCTGCAGGCCCTTGCTCTCGCTGGAGACCGTGAGCTCGCCGAAGCCGTGGCTCTCCGCGCCGTAGGTGCCGATCTCCACCGCGTCCAGGATGCGCAGCGGCGCCGGCATGAGGCCGTGAGTCTGGCCCATCACCTGCTCACGCGCCTTCTTGAAGACGATGGAGCGGCCCAGGTCGGTGCCCTCCAGGAACGCCTTCTGCGCCTGGGCGCCCATGCCCTTCTTGCCGCGCTGGGGGCGTTGTCCGTCCAACAGGCGCTGGGCCCAGAGCCGGGCCACCGGCAGCAGGCGGTTGGCGGGCGCCAGGTCGTCGATCAGGCCCAGCCGCTTCGCGCTCTTGGCGCCCACGATCTTGCCCGTGAGCATCATGTCCAGGGCCGCGGGCAGGCCGATCAGCTCGGGCAGGCGCTGCGTGCCGCCGGCGCCGGGCAGCAGGCCCAGCATGACCTCGGGCAGGCCCAGCTTCGTCTTCGGTGAGTTGGTCGCCACCCGCACGTCGCAGGACAGCGCCACCTCCAGGCCGCCGCCCAGGCAGTCGCCGTCGATCGCGGCCACGCTGGGCTTGGGCACCGCCACCATGCGGGCCATCACGTCCTGGCCCTGCCGGCTGAGCGCGGCGCCCTCCTTCTCCGTGGCGACCTTGCCCAGGTCGTCCAGGTCCGCGCCCGCGATGAAGCCGGTGTCCTTGGCGCTGGCGACGATCACCGCCTTGATGCGCGGGTCCCGCTCCACCCGGTCGAGCACCTGCTCGAACTCGGGCAGGAGCTTCATGCTCAACGTGTTGACCTTCTGGCCCTGCACGTCGAACCAGAGGACGGCGATGCCGTCGTCGCCGGGGATCTCGAGTCGGATGTTCGCAGTCATGGTCCGCTCCTCTACGCCGCGCGCTCGACGACCATCGCCGCGCCCAGGCCGCCGGCCGCGCAGGCCGTGACCAGGCCGAGCGACCCGTCGGTGTGTTGCAGGGCGTGCAGCACGTTGATCAGCAGCCGCCCGCCGGTGGCCGCGAAGGGGTGCCCGTAGGCCAGGGAGCCGCCCCAGACGTTCAGCTTGTCCGGGGGGATGGCCCCGGGCGCCCGGTCCAGGTGCAGAGTGTCCCGGCACCAGGCGTCGTCCTCCAGGCAGCGCAGGTTGCTGAGCACCTGCGCCGCGAAGGCCTCGTGCACCTCGAACAGGTCGATGTCGGCCATCGTGAGGCCGGCCTTCTGCAGGGCGAAGGGCATGGAGTACACGTTGCCCAGCAGCATGTTTTCCCGGGGGTCCAGGGCCGGGAAGTCCCAGGAGCGCAGCCAACCCAGGGGGGTGATGCCGAGCTCCTTGACCTTGCGCTCGCTCATGAGCAGCACCGAGGAGGCGCCATCGGACAGCGCCGAGGAAGTTGCCGCGGTGATGGTGCCGTGGGGCTTGCTGAAGACCGGCTTGAGGGAGGCCAGCTTCTCTGCCGCCATGGTCTTGCGCACGATGTTGTCCTCCCGCACGTAGCCGCGGGGGGCCAGGGCGGGGGCGATCTGCGCGGTGGTGTGCCCCGCCTCGATGGCGCGGGCCGCCTTCTGGTGCGACGACAGGGCGAAGGCGTCCTGGGCCTGCCGGGAGATGTCGAAGTGGACCGCCATCTCCTCAGCGTGAGCGCCCATGGTCTTGCCGGTGTAGCGCTCGGAGACCGTTGGCGGGGCCGGCACCAGGTCCAGGGGGTTGACCTGGGCCAGGGTGGTGACGGCGCTGAAGCCCTTCGCCTTCTGCAGGGCCTGCAGCTTGTCGATGACGTCCTTGCGGTAGGGCACCGGCGCGGCCGAGGTCACGTCGACCCCGCCTGTGAGCACGGTGTCCGCCTCCCCGTTCATGATCAGCCGGGCGCCCGACGCCACCGCCTCGAATCCCGTGGCGCAGGCGCGGCTCACGGTGAAGGCGGGGGTCCGGTAGAGGCCCAGGTCCAGAGCGACCTCGCGGCCCACGTTCGGCGCGTGAGTCACGCAGACGACCGTGCCCCAGACGATGTGATCCAGGTCTTCGGGCGCGACCTCGCTGCGGAACAGCACCTCCCGGGCGACCTGGGTGGAGAGCTGGATGGGGTCGACGTCGGCCAGCGTGGACCAGGACCGCGCGAAGGGGCTGCGGAGTCCCGACACGATGGCGACCCGGCCGGGCTTGGAACTGCGGGGGGGCATGGCACCTCCGGGGGGGAGCGCGCGCCGGATGGGGTTCCGGCCGCAGGGGTCCGGAGGGTGGGGCCGATCGATTGAGCTGTCAATCGGCCTCGCGGAGGATTCGGGGCCGCACGCACGCCCCAATAGGAGACGCGCGCGCGGGCAGGCTCCTGGGGTAGGGCTCAGCGGGCGAGGGACGGTCCGACGCGCTCGCGGATCGCGGCGCGGATCGCTTCGTGGGTGGCCGGGCAGGCCAGCTCCACGATGCCCTCGCCTCCGAAGGCGGCCACCGCGTCCTTGATCGCCTCCCGCACGGAGATGCCGAGCATGAACGGGGGCTCGCCCACCGCCTTGCTGCCGTGCACCACGCCGGGCTGTGTGGCTTGCTCGAGCAGCCGCACGCGCAGGTCCGCGGGCGCGTCGCCGATGGCGGGGATGGCGTAGGTGGAGGCCGAGTGGCTTGTGATCCGGCCGTCGTCGGCCCAGAGCAGCTCCTCCGACGTCAGCCAGCCCGCGCCCTGCACGAAGGCGCCCTCGATCTGCCCGCGGTCGATCTCCGGGTTCAGGGAGTCGCCGACGTCGTGCAGGATGTCCACCCGGCGCACGCGCTTCATGCCCGTGAGCCCGTCGACCTCCACCTCCGCCACGGCGGCTCCCCAGGTGAAGTAGTGGAAGGGGCGTCCGCGCCCTGCCTCCCGGTCGTAGTGCAGGCCGGGGGTGGCGTAGAAGCCCGACGCGGACAGCGGGATCTGGCGCAACCAGCTCTGGGTGGCCACGTGAGCGAAGGGCAGGGCGCGCCCGTCCGGTGCCCGGACCTCCCCGTCGGCGAAGGTGAGCTCGTCGGCGGCCACGGAGTCGCCCTGCTCGGTGAAGAGCGCGGCGGCCACCCCGGCCATGTTGTCCCGGATGATCCCGCAGGCGTTGGCCACCGCGGCGCCGTTGAGGTCCGCGCCCGCCGACGCGGCCGTGGCCGACGTGTTCGGGACCTTGTCCGTGCGTGTCTTCATGACCCGGACCGCCGCGGCGGGCAGGCCCAGCTCACGCATCGCCACGCCCAGCATCTTGGTGTAGAGCCCCTGGCCCATCTCCGTGCCGCCGTGGTTCACCTGGCAGGTGCCGTCCTTGTAGACCAGCACCAGGGCGCCGGCCTGGTTGAGGAAGCTGGCGGTGAAGGAGATGCCGAACTTGATGGGCGTGACCGCCAGGCCGCGCTTGGCCGCGCGGTGCCGTGAGTTCCACTTCCGCACGGACTCACGCCGGCTCACGAAGTCCGACGACGCCAGCAGATCGGGCCACAGCCGCGCGATGCGGGCGTCGTCGATGGGCTGGCCGTAGGGGGTGGTGTCGCCGTCGGCGTAGAAGTTGGCCGCGCGAACGGCGTCCGGGGCCAGCCCCAGGTGCCGCGCGATCCGGTCCATGACCTCCTCGACCACGATCATGCCCTGGGGGCCACCGAAGCCGCGGTAGGCGGTGAAGGAGGCCTTGTGGGTCTGCACGACGCGGCCGGTGAAGCGCACGTTCGGCAGGTCGTAGCAGTTGTCCAGGTGGTACAGCGCCCGGTCCCGGATGGAGCCCGACAGGTCCCAGGCGTAGCCTCCGTCCGCCACCAGATCGGCGTCGAAGGCCAGCAGCCGGCCCTGGTCGTCGAAGCCGGCCTCCCAGCGGGCCACGAAGGGGTGCCGCTTGCCGGTCAGGACCATGTCCAGGTCGCGGTCCAGCATCCAGCGCACCGCGCGCCCCGTGCGCCAGGCCGCGAGAGCCGCGAGGGCCGCGAAGGCGTTGCCCTGGGTCTCCTTGCCGCCGAAGCCTCCGCCCATGCGCGGCGACTCCACCACCACCCGGTGCTTGGGCAGGCCCACCACCTGGGCGACGATCGCCTGCACCTCGGCGGGGTGCTGGGTGGAGGACTGCACGCGCAGGTCCCCGTCCTCGCCCGGGCGGGCGGAGGCGGCCTGGGACTCCAGGTAGAAGTGCTCCTGCCCGCCGATGTCCATGCGCCCCGTGAGGCGGTGGGCTGCGCCGGCCAGCGCGCCCTCCACGTCGCCTCGGGCGATGACGTGCGGAGCGTCCATCACGTTGCCGGCGTCCAGGGCCGCGTCGATCGTGAGCACCGACTCACGCTGCGTGAGCTCCACCGTGATCGCGTCCGCGCCCCGGCGGGCGCTTTGGTGCGAGGTGGCGACTACGACCGCGATCATCTGCCCCCGGAACAGGACTTCGTCGCTGGCCAGGGCCGGCTCGTCCTGGCGCAGGGCGCCCACGTCGTTGAGGCCGGGGATGTCGGCGGCCGTGATCACGTCGACCACCCCGGGCACGACCAGGGCGGCGCTGGTGTCGATGCGATCGATGCCTGCGTGAGCGTGAGTGGCCATGCAGGGCCACAGCACCAGGCAGTCGCGGCTGCGGGCGGCGTCGTCCACGTAGCGGGCGCGGCCGGTGGCGTGGCCGATGCCGCTCTCGTGGTGCAGGGCGAAGCTCTCGGCTGCCTTGCGTGAGTCGTTGAAGGAGGCGTCCTGGGCGAAGGTGAGCGGCCCCTCCACGGCGGGCGCGAAGTCGCCCATCACGAACTTCTCCAGCAGGTTGCCCACCAGGTCCCGGCGGAAGGCCGCGCTGCCGCGCACGTCGTCGATGGGGCTGAACTCCGCCTCCAGCACCGGGCGGAGCTCACGCACGGTGTTGAGGTGCCAGGGCCGACCCAACAGGGCCTGCTCGGTGGCCTTGGCGCGCAGGGGGGTGGCCGCGACGCCGCCGTAGGCCAGCCGGGCCTCCCGCACGCGCCCGTCCTTGCTCAGCGTGACCGAGAAGCCGGCCGACACGATCGCGATGTCCAGCTCACGCCGCTTGCTCACCTTGAAGCTCATGGCTTCCGTGCCCGGCCCGGGGTGGGGGATGCGCACCTGCGTGAGCACCTCGTTCGCGGCCCGCAGGGTCTGCCGGTACCCCGTGAAGAAGCCGTCCAGGGGGAGCTCACGTTCGCCGTCGGGGCCCTGCAGGACCACGGTCGCGCCCAGGGAGAGCAGCACGGGGGCCAGGTCGCCGATGGGCGAGGCGGTGATCAGGTTGCCGGCGACGGTGGCGCGGTTGCGGATCTGCCGGGACGCGAAGACGTTGATCATCCGGCCCAGGGAGGGGAGCTCGTGGGCGACCGCGTCCTCGATGTCCGTCAGCGTGGCGCCGCCGCCGATGTGCCAGGCCTCGTCGGTCCGCTCGATGGCGCGGAGCTCGGGCACCCCGTCGGTGGAGACGAGCAGCGGGAAGTCCTGGAAGCGCTTGTTGCGGTAGACGCCGATCTCCGTGGCGCCGGCCACGAGCTCGGCGTCGGGGTTGGCGGCGAGCAAGCGCACCAGCTCCGCGATGGAGGTCGGGCGCAGGAAGGCGCTGCCCCCGGCGCTGTAGTTGAGGGGCGGCAGGGGCTTGGCGGGCCCTTCCAGCGCCTGGGCGAAGCGGTCGCCGGCGCGGGACTCACGCTCGCCCAACGCCTGCACCATGGCCTCGCGGATGGGGCGGTAGCCGGTGCAACGGCAGAGGTTGCCGCAGAGCTGATCGGAGATCTCCCCGTAGCTGGGCTCCGCCGGCAGGTCCTTGCGGCAGAAGCCTTCGAACATCGACACCACGAAGCCCGGCGTGCAGAAGCCGCACTGGGAGCCGTGCTTCTCCACCATCGCGCGCTGCACGGGGTGGAGCTCGTCCAGTCGGGGCACGTCGCCCGCGACGGCGGGGCCGTCGGCCAGGCCCTCCACGGTGACGATCGTGCGGCCCGCGACGGCGGGCAGGGGGGTGATGCAGGCGCAGACGCCGCGCCAGGCGGGGTCGCCCTGCCGGTCCACGTCGAGCAGCGCCACGGTGCAGGCGCCGCAGTCGCCCTCGGCGCAGCCCTCCTTGGTGCCGGTGCGGCCGGTGTCGCGCAGCCAGTCCAGCAAGCTGGTGGCGGCGTCGACGCCCTCCACGGTCTGGGTCCGGCCGTCGACCTCGACCTGGAAGCGGTCACGTTGGCTCATCGCTCCTCCGGGGTGCGCTGGGGGGCGGCTGCCTCCCTGCGCCGCGGCATCCTACCCCCTCATCCGTCCTCGGGGACGACCGGGCGAGCGGCCTGCATCAACGCGTGACGCAGCCGGCGGGGCAGGATCCGGCGGGAGAGCAGGGTGCTGGCCTTGTTGACCGCGCCGGGCACCACCAGCGACCGGGTGCCCAGGGCCTCCAGGCTGGCGGCGGCCACCTGCTCGGGCTGCAGGGGCTTCAGACGCAGGCGGCTCATGTCCATGGAGCGGGCCAGGGACTCCGTCTCCGTCATGCCCGGGGCCACGCACTGCACGTCCAGGCCGGCGGGGCCCAACTCGACGGTCAACGCGTCGGCGAACGCGACGTTCCAGGCCTTGGTGGCGGCGTAGTTCGCCAGCCAGGGCCCGCCGTTGAAGGCGATGGTGGAGGACACGAAGATCAGCCCCCCCCGCCCCCGGGCGACCATGGCCGGTGCCAGGGCGCGGGTGAGCAGCAGGGGGGCGCGGGCGTTGAGGTGCAGCACCGCGGCCTCGGCCTGGGGATCGTGGTCCAGCAGCGGGCCGGTCACCGCGGCGCCGGCGTTGTTGACCAGCAGCCCCACCTCCCGGGAGCCCAGCGCCTCCTGGAGCACGTCGGCGACGGCGGCGCGCGTGAGGTCCAGCGTGAGCGTGGCGCAGCGCGGCAGCTCGGCCTGCAGGCGGCTTAGCCCCTCTTCGTCCCGGTCCACCGCGAACACCCGCAGGCCGCGGCGGTCCAGATCGCGGGCGAAGGCGCGTCCGATGCCGGCGGCGGCGCCCGTCACCACCGCCCAGGGGCCGTAGCGCCGGTCGAAGGGCAGGGGGGAGGGGCGGGGGCGGCTCACCGGGGGATCCTGCCCCAATCGGCGACGGGGCGGGTGGTGCAGGGGCGGCGGAGGCCGTGTGAGCCTGCGTGAGCGATGCCCGTCGCCGTGGTCTTGGCCTGGGCTGGGGCGTCGCCCGGACCGCGGATCGACTCCGCCCCCCGAAGCGGCCCGCGCCTTGCTTATGATCGCGCCCAGGAGACCCACCATGCGCCCCCACCGCCTGCTGCCCCTGCTCGTCGCCCTCGTCGCCGTCGGCTGCGCCCCCGTGCGTGACCCCGGCGGGGACCTGCCCTACTGCGAGGCCGACGACTTCGAGCCGTCCGACGCCCAGGAGGACGCCTGGGACATGGGCAGCGGCGGCACCTTCGACCTGGTGCTCTGCTCGGGCAACGAGGACTGGCTGTGGGGGGACCTGGACAACTACGGCTACATCGAGGCCCGGGTCAGCTTCGCCGACGAGGAGCACGCCGGGGTGGTCGAGCACTGGACCGCCGGCGGCATGGTGGGGACGACGGAGAACCAGAGCGCGCAGGAGTTCACGCTCACGTCCTGGGAGGGCGGCGATCATTGGTTCCGCGGCTGGCTGCCCGCCGGGAGCGAGCCGGAGTCGGTCACACTGCTGGTGACGATCGAGGACGGCGTGATCATCGGCCGCTGAGGGGACCGGAGGAGCCGCCTGGGTCCTGGATTCAGCTGTGATCCCGCGCTCCAGTGGCACGCCGCGCTGGACATGCGGCCCCAAAACCATTACCCACACGCAGCGCCTGGCGTCGCCGGCCGCGCCCTTCCTCTTTCCGGGACCGTCCATTGCCGACCTTCGCGGAGCTCGACCTCATCGAGCCCCTACAACGCGCTGTCGAGGCCCAGGGCTACGAAACGCCCACGCCCATCCAGATCCAGGCCATCCCCCCGCTGCTGGAGGGACGCGACGTGCTCGGCTGCGCCCAGACCGGCACCGGCAAGACGGCGGCCTTCACCCTGCCCGTTCTGCAGCACATCACAGCCCGACCCGGCCCCCTCAAGGGGCGTCGCGTCATCCGGGCCCTGGTCCTGACGCCCACGCGGGAGCTGGCGGCGCAGATCGGTGACAACGTGAAGGCCTACGGGCAGTTCCTGCACATCGATCACACCGTCATCTTCGGCGGGGTCAAGCAGGGCTCCCAGGTGCGGCTGCTCCAGCGCGGCATCGACGTCCTCATCGCCACGCCCGGCCGGCTGCTGGACCTGATCAACCAGGGCTACGTCGACCTGCGGCACGTGGAGTTCTTCGTCCTGGACGAGGCCGACCGCATGCTGGACATGGGCTTCATCCACGACGTCCGGCGCGTGCTCAAGCTGCTGCCGGACAAGCGGCAGAACCTGCTCTTCTCGGCCACGATGCCGGAGTCGATCGTCACCCTGGCCGGCAGCTTCCTGACCCGGCCGGTGCGGGTGGAGGTCACCCCCCAGGCGACGACCGTGGAGAAGATCGAGCAGAGCATCATGTTCTGCCAGCGCACGGACAAGCGGCACCTGCTGGCCTTCCTGATCAAGAACCGCGACGTGGACAGCGCCATCGTCTTCACCCGCACCAAGCACGGGGCCAATCGGCTGGTGAAGCAGCTGGCCCAGGACGGCATCGTGGGCGCCGCCATCCACGGCAACAAGAGCCAGACCGCGCGCACCCGGGCGCTGCAGGCCTTCAAGGACGGGCAGATCCGCATCCTGGTGGCGACGGACATCGCCTCGCGCGGCATCGACGTCGACGGCGTCAGCCACGTCTTCAACTACGACCTGCCGAACGAGCCCGAGAGCTACGTGCACCGCATCGGCCGCACGGCGCGGGCCGGCAAGGGCGGCGTGGCCATCGGCTTCTGCGACGAGTCCGAGGGCGACTACCTGCGGGACATCGAGCGGCTGATCGGCGTGGAGATCCCCGTCGACGAGGACCATACCTGGCACAACGGCTCCTTCAAGCCCCCGCCGGGGCGGCCCCTGGGGCGCAGCTCGTCGCGGGGCAACCCGCGTGGAGGCGGCGGCGGTGGTGGTGGCGGTGGACGCCGGCCCGGAGGGGGCGGAGGCCGCGGCCGGGGCGATCGGCCCAGCGGTGGCGGAGGCCGATCCGGGGGCAGCCGACCCGCCGGAGGACGCAGCGCCGAGGAGGTGGCAGCCGGTGGAGCCCGTCCCCCGCGCAAGCGCCCCGCGAGCGCCGAGCCGCGCCGCGAAGGCGGTGGATCGACCCCCGCGAGCCCCGGGGGAGACGGCAAGCCCCGCCGCCGCCGCCGCAGCAGCACCGGGGGTGGGGGCTCCTCGGACTCGGAAAAGAAGGGCTGAGCCCTCGGCTTCGGCCCCATGCCCCGGCGGAGGCTACATTGCCGCCGTGGCCTCTCTGCCCCCTCTCTTCCGCCTCGCTGGACCCTGCGCCTCGTCGGCGTCGCTGCTCCTGGCTGGCTGCTCCGTGCCCGCGGCTCCCCCGGAGTGCGGTGACGCAGACTTCGCCTGCTTTCGCGGCAGCTTCCGCACCCTGGTCTCCGAGCCGGTCGAGGGCATGGAGCTCTGCGCGCCGGAGCTGGAGCTGGACTGCGTCACCACCGACGCCGAGGGCGCCTGGCAGCTCCCGGGCCTGCCGAAGGACAGCGACGTCTTCCTGACGGCCGAGCACCCCGACTACGTCGCCACCCTGTTCCCGCAGAACACGTCGATGGACTGGTACGCCTGGCACAAGGTCGCGGTGCCCCCCTTCGTCCTCGAGACCCACGCCGAGCGCATGGGGGAGGTCCTTGACCCCGACCGCGCGCAGCTGCTCTTCCTGGTCTGGGAGGGGCTGAACATCGACGGCGTGGACACCGAGCGCATCGAGGGCGTGCTCGGCGATCTGCTCGCCCCCGACGGCGACGTCTTCTACGCCGACGCCATCGGCCTGGCTTCGGCCTCGGCGACGGCCACCACGTCCTCGGGCTCGGGCGGGGCGCTGAACGTGGAGCCGGGGGAGGGGGCCCTGCGGCTTGAGGCGCCCGGCGGCCCCTGCGTCGATCAGTCCTTCTCCTGGGCCTTCGAGCCCGGCGATCCCGTGCCGGTGCCGCTGCGCGCGGGCTTCGCCACCGCCATCGACGTCCTCTGCCCGCTGCCGTGATCAGCCGCCGCGCCTTGCTCCTGGCCGCCCCGGCGCTGGCCGGCTGCGCCTCCCTGGGACGCTTCCCCTTCGACGGGGAGCCCGCCGCCGAAGGGCCGGGCCTGCACGTCCGCTTCTTCAGCGTCGGCTGCTTCCTGGTGCGGCGGGGCGACGTGGCCCTGCTCACCGACCCCTTCTGGAGCCACCTGCCGCTGGGGAGGGTGGCCAGCGGGGTCGTCCGTTCCGATCCCGAGGCCGTCGCTCCGGTCCTGCCGTCCCTGACCACCGTGCGCGCCGTCACGGTGGGGCACGGGCACTACGATCACGTCCTGGGGCTGCCCGCCGCCGCCCCGCACCTGGCCTCCGACGCCCGGATCTTCGCCAGCCAAACCGTCGCCCACACCTTCGCCCCCGAGGCCCTGCCGCGGCCCCTGGAGGTGGTGAACCCGCACGCCGCCACGGAGCGCACGCCGGGGCGCTGGTTGGAGGCGCCGGGCCTGCGGGTGCTGCCCATCCGATCGGGCCACCCCGACAACATCCCCGGGATCCACCTGTTCCAGAGGCGCCTGACCGAGGACCGATCGACCCGAGCCGAGCGAGGCCACGACTACCAGGAGGGGGAGACCTTCGCGTTCCTCGTCGACTTCCTGGAGGGCGACGAGGTCGCGCAGCGTGTCTACGTGCAGACCTCCAGCCGGGGGTTTCCCGACGGCTTCTTCCCGGCCGAGCTGAACGACCGCCCGGTGGACCTGGCGCTGCTGGCGATGGACTGCGCCAACATCGAGGCCCGGGGCGGGGACTCGATCATCGACTTCCTGCAGCCCCGCGCGGTGCTGTTCTGCCACTGGGGCGACTTCTTCCGGCGCAAGGACCGAACGCCCTGGGAGGGGGTCAAGGTGAAGCTGCCCTGGCTGAAGCGGAGGCTGCCGGACACCGCGCAGACGCGCTTCCTGTTCCCGGGCTGGGGCTCGGACTTCCACTTCCCCGGGGCCTGAACCCCGCCGCGATCAGGCGGCCTGCCAGGTCCCGTGGAAGCCGTAGGGCAGCAGGCCGGGCAGGTGCACCCGCGCGATGGGGCCCGCCGCGACGTCGCAGGGGTCGAAGACGCCCAGGAAGGCGGCCTCGTTGCGGCCGTCGTAGACCGCGGCCAACACCCAGCCGTCGTTCTCCTCCACCCCGCCGGGCCGGGGCGCGAACACCGGCTCGCCGACAAAGCACCCCTCCCCGCCGCCCCAGACCTGCTCCGTGCCCTCCTCCAGGTCCAGGGCGATGAGCGCGGTGAAGGGATCGTTGGCGCCCTGGGGTGTGCTGGTGCAGGCGTAGACGTGCCGGTAGGCCAGGCCCTCCCGATCGGGGTGGATGCGCGGGAAGTCCAGGCTCCAGTCCGACAGGCGACGCGTCTCCACCGAGCCGGTGGCCAGGTCCACCGTGAACCGCGTGAGGTGCTGTCCCTGGCCCGGCTCCCGCACCCCGGGATCCAGCGGGAGGTCGCCGCCCCGGAAGCCGAACTCGCGGCCGAACTGGAAGGAGTCGAAGAGGGCGCTGTCCAGGATCAGCCGACCGTCCTGCTCGAAGGCGCCCGCGTGGTGCACCGCGAAGAGCCCGCGGCCCAGGTCGATGGTGCGGGCCTCTCCGCCGTCCCGGGGCACCGCGATCAGCCGGGCGTCGCGCGGCGACGACTTCAGCATCCCGATCAGGGAGCCCGTGCCCATCAGCATCCGGGCCAGGCCGCCGACGTCGAGGTCGACGGGGTTCTCCAGCACCACGTAGTGGGACTCCGTGATGGCGAAGTCGTGCAGGAAGACCATGCCCTTGCAGGTGTGTTCGGCCCGCGCGACCTGCCGGCCCTGGGCGTCGAACTCGAAGAACGTGAAGCCCGTCGACGGCCCCGGGCGCAGGCTCATCATCACCAGCCGCTGCCGCGCCGCGTCGACCTTGGTGTGCGCCAGGACCGTGCGCTGGCCCTCCAGGGCTGCGTCGAAGGTCTCCAGGCCCCGGGTCTCCAGGCTCTGGGGGTCCAGGGCGTAGGGCAGGCCGCCCTCGTACAGCGCCAGCAGCCGCCCGGCCCAGGGCTGGATGCAGGTGTTGGCCGGGTTCTTCATCTTCGGCGCCAGCATGTTGCTGAAGGCGCCCTTGCCCACCCGCGTGCCCACCCCCCGGTAGAGGGGGCGCTGCTCGGCCGACTCCCGCCGCCACTCCGGGGTGTCCACGAAGCGGGCCTGGATGCGCGCGCCGCCGCCCTCGAAGCGGAGCGCGCGCACGAAGCCGTGGCCGTCGAAGGGGTGCATCAGGCGACCGCCCAACCGCACCATCGCGGGCCCGTTGAGCAGGTAGCTGCCCCCCTGCAAGCCCTCGGGCAGATCGCCATCGACCGTCAGCGCCTGGGAGAGATCGGCGACCTCCGGGGTCATCACCGCGTTGAAGGCCTCGAGGTCGTAGTGGCGCTGGGTCGACGGCATGGGCGCTCCGAAGGGGGGCGACAGGATACCTGCCGATCGGTCAGTCAACGGCCTCGCAGGGCAGCAGGCGCAGACCGTGGAGGTGGAGGACGGCGGGGCGATCGGCGCCGACGAAGGCCAGGCGGCGGATCCGGCCGCCCAGGAGCCAGCCGACGTTGTTGTCCAGGCGCAGGGTGGCGATGTGGCGGGCGCCGTCCAGGTCCAGGGGGATCAGCGCGCCCCGGTCGAAGGCCCTGGCGGAGTCGTCGGTCGTGGACCAGCCGACGGCGATTGTGCCGTGTGCCGGGCCGCGTCCGGGGGGCCTGGAGACGGTGAGATCAAGCTCCAGCCGGCAGAAGGAGGAGGGGTCCAGGTCGACGGGGGGGCCGACGAGCAGGGGCGGCATATCCTGCGGGGCGGCGGCGATGACGCGGGCGTACTCATCGGGGGCGAAGGACCGGGCGGTGGGCAGCCGCCAGCCCACGCCGGCTTCCCAGCGGCAGTCGGGGGCGCGGCCGCAGCGCTCGACGGCCCAGCCCGCGCGATCGGCCCGCAGGTCGAACCTGAGGCGCGGCGAGGGCGTCGGCTTCGGCCCGGTCCAGGGGCCGACGAGAGCGGGCCACTGCTCCAGGCCCGGGGGCTCGGGGGCGCGGTCACGGGGAGGCGCCTGGCGGGGCGGTCGGCCGGGGGGACCGTCGGAGCGCCCCGGGGGCCATCGGACGCCTTCCTCGAGGACGCCCAACCGGTTGTCGCTGAGCAACAGGTGCTCGCCGGTGGGCAGCAGGTCGGCCAGGGAGGAGCGCGGCCCCGCCAGACGCCACCGGCCCCGCACGAAGGGCGCGCCGACGGCCTCGAAGAGCTCGGGGCGACCGGGGGTGGTCCAGCGCACCGGGGAGGTCAAGCCGGGGTGGTGCCGCGCGAAGGCCGGGGAGGCGAGCATCCAGGGGAGGGGGCCGTCGGCGTCCTGGAGGGCGACGGTCAGGTGGGAGGGCGGCGGTGTGGCCTGCAGCACCCCATCGAGGGCGGCCAGCAGGCCCGGAATGGCGGGGTCCCGGTAGCGAAGCAGGTGGCGGCTGGAGGCCGTGAAGGCCAGGCAGGAGAGGATCGCCGTCGCCAGGGCCAGCCCCGCGCGCCGTCTCCCCCGGGCCGCGCTGAGCAGGGCCGCCAGGAGCAGGGCGCTGCCCGCCGAGGGGAGCAGCAGGTAGCGGCCGGTGGCGTCGGCCATGGGGTCGGGGGTGCGCAGGATTGGCCACTGGGGAACCAGCAGGAGCAGGGTCCAGAGGGCCCCGAAGGCGGCGAGGCCCCAGGCCAGGGGCTGGCCGCGGCGCTTGAAGAACAACGCGGCCACCAGCGGCAGGAGGGGGGCGAGGGCCAGCCAGGGGGGGGCGCCCCCGTGGTCCAGGAAGAGCCCCGGCGCGCCCAGGGTGCGGGCGGTGACGGCGACCACCTCCGCGGTGGAGCGGGGGAGGGCCTCTGGGGCGCCCTGGAGCACGCGCTGAAGCTGCTGGGGGCCGATCACCGACACCAGGGCCACAAGCCAGGCGGCGCCCACGGCGGCGAAGGCGGGAG
>CALCXL010000169.1 GCA_937907595.1 uncultured Pseudomonadota bacterium | reverse complement strand
CACCTGTTCCTCCGCTGGATGGTGCGCCCGACGACCGAGGGGGCGGATCTGGGGTTGTGGTCCGAGGTCGCGGTGGCGCGGCTGGTGATGCCGTGCGACGTGCACACCGCCCGCATCGGCCACGCGCTGGGGCTCTGCGAGCGGCCCGCGCCCTCCCGCCGCAGCGCCGACGCGTTGACCCGGTCCCTGCAGGCCATCGACCCCACCGACCCGGTGCGCTTCGACTTCGCCCTGTGCCACCTGGGCATCTCCGGCGGCTGCAAGGCCCGGCACATCGAGGCCGTGTGCGGCGCCTGCGACCTGCGCCCGGGCTGTCGCTGGCAGTAGCCCGCGGCCCTTGAAGCCGTCCGCCTGCGCCGCCCCCTACTGCAGCGCGGGCGCCGTCCAGCCGTCACCGTCGGCGTCGAAGAGGAACGCGTTGGTCATGGCCCAGGGGCCCGTGCCCCGCCAGATCCCGCCCATGGGCGCGCCGCCGTGAGCCTCCACCACGAACCAGGCGTCCGAATCGGACTCCAGCGCGAAGGAGCCGTCGAACCAGGTGGCCCCATCGGCGACGTCGTCCACCGGGCGGGTCTCCACCACCACCCCGTTGCGCCAGAGCCGCACCTCGGTGGGCCGCATCCAGGGGAGGGCCTGCACGGTCACGTCGACGCTGCCGCCGGTCACGACGTCGCCGGGCAGCGCGTCCCCCACGCTGGCCCGCAGCGTCACCCCGCGGGCCACCACCACGTGGCCGGCCCGGATGGCGTCGGTCAGGGCCGCGTCGGTGACGTCGCGCGGATCGTCCACGCCCAGGAACACGTCGGTGCGCCCCTTGCCGCAGGTGGCCGTGCGGCCGTGGCTGTCGCTGACGCCCATGGGGGTGCGCAGGGTGCCGTGGTCCAGGAAGGAGAAGAAGTCGGCCTGCAGCTCCTCCTGCTCGGAGGCGGCCAGCTCGAAGACGTCGAAGTTCCAGCTGAAGCGGCTCGGGTCCCCGGGCTGCCCCGCGCCGTCGATGTAGTTGGACAGGCTGAACATGCCGTCGCGGCCGTGGTTGACCTGGATGATCGCGTCGGGGCGGCGGGCGCGCATGCGGGCCATGAGCTCGTCGGTGGTCTGGGGGTAGACCCACCAGGGCTCCGCGCCGTTGTTCACCTCCGCGCGGTCGGGCTCGAAGGGGAACATGTTGAAGTGCCCGCGCAACACGGGCGAGACCTCGAGGCCGGGCACGGATCGGCTGCGAGCGTCCAGGCCCAGCGCGGTGCCCAGGGGGCGGTAGTCGGTGGAGGCGTCGTGGTCGGTGGTCACGGGGATCTGGATCCCGGAGGCGGCGCAGGCGAACAGCCGGTCCTCCATGGGCAGGCTGCCGTCGCCGCTGGGCGCCGCGTGCAGGTGGCTGTCCACGGACATCCATCCGTCGAAGTCGATGCGCTGCTCCAGCGTGGCCTCGATGTCGACCACGCCTCCCTCGGGCACCACCACCCCCTCGATCACCTGGCGCTCGTGGCGGTAGGACGCCTCCACGTGCACGTCCCAGGTGCCCGGGGGCACCGCGATCTCCGTGCCCTCCCCCGCGAACCAGGCCAGCACCGTGTTGGCGTCCTGGGGTAGGCCCAGCGCCGCCCGCTCGTTGGCCGCGATCGACGCGCTGTGGTCCTCGCCGCCGGCAGCCCGGAGCTCCGCGTAGCCCGACAACACGGCCCCGTCCCCGTCCCGCAGGGTGATCCGGGCGACGCCGGCGTGCCCCACGTTCACGTCGACGGTCGACTCCTCCCCCGCCACCACGGACACCGAGGTCCCCGGCAGCACGCCGTGCCCGACGGCGTGGGCGAAGGCGGGCGCGTCCCCGCCCAGGGCGTCCAGGGTGCGCTGCTGGGGGCCCGGGTGGACGAAGGGCCCGTAGCGGCCGGCCCCCGACGGCAGGGGGACCTGCTCCTCGGGGGCCGTCGCCACGCCGATCGCGGTCCAGCTCCCCGGAGGCAGGGACGCGGACCACGCGCCCTCGGCGTCGCTCACCGCGTAGCCGGCCACGTTCGTCGGGGAGGCGTCGTCGTAGAAGTGCACCCGGGCGCCGGCCACGGGCTGCCCGGCGGGGTCCAGAACCCGACCGGCGATCGTACCCAGCGCCTCTCCCCGCTGTTCCAGGCGCAGGCGCTCCAGGGTGTTGACGTCCTGCGCCACCCCGAACCAACGCTCGGTCTCCATCACCTGCCCGGGCTCCAGATCCTGCCAGCCGGCCCCGAAGATCAGGATGCCGGAGCCGGACAGCGCCCCGGAGATGGCCAGCGCGTCCAGTGGCCCGTCGGGGCGCCAGAGCCCGAAGGCGTACTCCCCGTTGCGCCCCGCCTCCCCCGCCGCGCCCTGCTCCATGGCGCCGGGGTCCAAGCCCTCGCCGGTGGACCAGGTCTGCACGTCCTCGCGCGCCGCCATCCAGCCATCGCTGGGGTTGAAGCGCACCGCGGCGTCGCCGTCGTTCTCCATGCGCGTGCGGATCGCCAACAGGGAGCTGTCGGGCGCCAACTCGTACTCGCGCACCACGGCCACGCCCGGGTCCGGAACGATGGGGTCCGGAGACTCGGAGACGCCGGCGATGAAGGTCCACTGCTGGGCCCGCCCCGTCGCGCGCACCAGGACCGAGCCCCCATCCAGCCCGTTCTGCACCACGTCCAGGCGGTCGGCGTGGAACAGCCAGCCGATGCCGAAGGCCAGGAAGAGGTCCTCGAGCAGGTCCCGCCCCACCGCGCCCTCGGGCCGCACCAGGTCGGCGTCGATGACGTGACCGCCGCTGTTGACGTAGCCGTGCCCCTCCCGGGAGCCCTGGATCACAAAGCGCACCCGGTCGTTGAACAGGAGGACGTCGCCCGCCTGGCCCTCGGCCGCGATGCCCCCGAACAGGACGTCCCCCGCCTGCTCGACGCTGACGACGCCCGCGCGGGCCTCCCCGGGGCCGGCCCGCACGCTCAGGTCCGGGGACGGCGCGGGGGTGGGTTCGCTGGGCTCCGGATCGACCGAGGGGCAGCCGACGAGGAGGAGGACGAGGAGGAGGGAGTGCTGCACCGGCCGACGCTACCACCGACGACCGCTGCGATCCCCCGGGCCGTCCTGTCCCCCTCCATGCCGACCGGCGGTTCCACTACACTGCGCCGCAAGCGATCGACCGAGGATCCGACCATGCTGAAGCCCCTGCCCCTGCTGCTGCTCCCGCTCCTGCTGACCCCCTCCCTGGCGTCGGCCGAACCGCAGGAGATCGCCAACACGGCCCTGGGCCAACGCTGGCTGGGCGACCAATACCTGGACAACCTGGGCTGGCGCGCGGTGTCCCCCGGCGACCTCAACGGCGACGGGCTCTCCGACTTCCTGGTCTCCTCGCCCCAGGACGCGGGGCCCGCCACCTTCGACTCCGTCCTGCGCATCTACTTCGGCGACGCCGCTGGCCCGCCCCAATCCGGCGACTCCGACTGGGCGGGCACGGCCATCGCCGATCCGAAGGCGTCTGGCGACTCCGTGTTCCAGTTCGACGTGGTGCCCGACCTCACCGGCGACGGCATCCGGGACATCCTCGTGGCCGAGCCCCTTGCGGGGCAGACCGGCAAGGTCCTGCTCTACGCCGGCACGGACGGCGCCTGGCCCGGCGCCCTCGCCCCCCAACAGGCCGCGGCGCAGTGGAACGGCTACGTCGAGGCCGACCCCTGGGAGACCAGCCTCGCCGCGGAGACCCAGCCCAGCCACGTGGCCGCCGGCGACATGAACGGGGACGGCGTGGCGGACGTGGTCATCGGCTCCGCCCGGCACCGCAAGGTCTGGATCGACCTGAGCGACGGCTCCTTCACCGGCGAGAACCGTTTGCAGGAGGCCGAGCACGCCTTCGTGCGCTGCGCCGGCACCGTGGACGCGCCGACCCGCAACGCCTCGGAGTTCGGCCGGGACCTGGTGGTGGGCGACTTCGACGGCGACGGCGTCGACGACCTGGTCGTGAGCGCGCCCAACTGCGTCGACGGCGAAGGCCGCGTCTTCGTCTGGTACGGCGGCCCGGCCCTGGACCCGGAGGTCCCCGATCTGATCCTGTCCGGCGGCGACCGCTTGGGCGGCGACGTCAACGTGGCCGACCTCAACAACGACGGCCTGGACGACCTCTTCGTGCAGGAGCTCCGCTCGGGCAGCAACCAGAACAAGAGCAACCTCTGGATCTACCTGGGCGCCAACGCCGGCCTGCCCTCCACCCCCGACGTGACCATCGGCGGCGGCGCGCCCGACGTCCGCTTCGGCGAGTCCATCGCCATGCTGCGTGACGTCTCCAACCCGCCCGACGGCCTGGCCGAGCTCGTGGTCGGTGCGCCGGAGACCGCCGAGGCGGGGCTGGGCCAGGGCGCGGTCTACATCTTCGAGGGCCTGGCCGACTGGAGCGGGGAGCACTCCACCGCGGACGCCGCCTACGTCGCCTACGGCTCCCACCGCGACGCCTGGTTCGGGACCACCGTGGCCGCCCTGGACGACTTCGACGGCGACGGCTTCCCCGAGGTGGTCATCGGCGAGCCCAACTACACCGACGGCGACGCGGAGAACGACTACCGCCGCGGGCGCATCTACCTGATGACCGCCCTGCCCGACCGGGACGCCGACGGCGACGGCGTGGGCACGATCGCGGGCGACTGCGACGACACCGACTCCAGCGTCAACC
>CALCXL010000168.1 GCA_937907595.1 uncultured Pseudomonadota bacterium | reverse complement strand
GCAGGCGATGGGTCCAGCGGCGCAGGCGAAGGCACCCAACGCGGCGGCGGGGAGCAGGAGGGCGGCGGAGGGCGGGCGGGGCATGGACGACTCCTGGAGGTCCGGCGGCGGGGGGATTGTGGCACCGCGTGCCCTCATGGCCACCTCTCTTCGGTCGGCGTGGGTTCCCCGACCCGAGCTGGCCCGGCACAAGGGGCGGCCGTTCGCGCCCTGCGAGGGCCCAGGCAGGGGCAACGCGTTGCCGCGTCGCGCGCCGGCGTGTACACACGGCCTCCCGGGGTCCCACATGCCCCGCGCGAGGACACGCACCATGCCGCCGATCACCGACCTGGAACTCCCGTCTGACTTCGACGCCGCCGCCATCGAGGAGCGCTGCCGGCAGCTGTGGGAGGAGACGGGCATCTACCGCTACGACCCGAACCACCCGGGCGAGCGCTTCAGCGTCGACACCCCGCCGCCCTACGTCTCCGCGGCGCACCTGCACGTCGGCCACGCCATGTCGTACACGCAGGCCGAGATCATCATCCGCTACCACCGGATGAACGGCCGCAACGTCTACTACCCCATGGGCTTCGACGACAACGGGCTGCCCACGGAGCGGTTCGTCGAGAACAAGTACAAGATCAACAAGAGCAAGACGACGCGGGCCGACTTCCGCCAGCTCTGCCTGGACGAGACGGCGGCGGGCGCCACGATCTACGAGGAGCTGTGGCGGGCGCTGGGCCTGTCGGTCGACTGGAAGCAGCGCTACTCGACCATCGACGACCACTGCCGCAAGACGGCGCAGAAGTCCTTCCTGGACCTGTGGCGCAAGGGCCGCATCTACCGCTCGGACGAGCCGGTGCTGTGGGACACGCACTTCGAGACGGCGCTGGCCCAGGCGGACCTGGAGACGCTGGAGCGCAACGGGCGCATGCACGACATCGCCTTCTCCGCCCCCGACGGCACGGAGCTGGTGATCTCCACCACCCGCCCCGAGCTCATCCCCGCCTGCGTCGGCCTGTACTGCCACCCCGAGGACGAGCGCTACAAGCACCTGGTCGGCGGCACGGCACGAGTCCCCTTGAGCGACCGGGAGGTGCCGATCAAGACGGACCCCGACGTGAAGCTCGACTTCGGCACGGGCCTGATGATGGTCTGCACCTTCGGCGACGGCGAGGACGTCAAGAAGTGGAAGCGCGACGGCCTGGAGCTGCGCCTGATCCTGGACGGGCGGGGCCGGATGACCGAGCTGGCCGGCGACTACGAGGGCAAGACGGTGGAGGAGGCCCGCAAGCTGATCGTCAACGATCTGAAGGCGGCCGACGCCTACAAGAGCGTCAAGACGGTCAAGCAGGCGGTGTCCATCGCCGAGCGCAGCCAGCAGCCGGTCGAGTTCAACATGGCCCCGCAGTGGTTCATCCGCGTGCTGGACATGAAGCCGGAGCTGCTGAAGCGGTCGGCGGAGCTCAACTGGCACCCCGAGTGGATGAAGGTGCGCCTGGACCACTGGATCGAGGGCCTGAAGTACGACTGGAACATCAGCCGGCAGCGCTTCTACGGCGTGCCCTTCCCGGTCTGGTTCTGCGAGGGCTGCGGCGAGGCCGTGGTGGCCGACGACGCGGACCTGCCCCTGGATCCCCTGGAGTCGGACGCGCCGGTGGACGCCTGCCCCAAGTGCGGGCACGGAAGCTTCCGCGGCGAGCCCGACGTCATGGACACCTGGATGACCAGCTCCCTGAGCCCGCTGGTCAACGCCAACTGGGCGGAGTCGCCGGGCCGCGACGGCACCATGGACCTGCACCCCATGGGCGTGCGGGTGCAGGCCTTTGAGATCATCCGCACCTGGCTCTTCTACACGGTGGTCAAGTCGCACCTGCACCTGGACACGCTGCCCTGGACGGACGTGATGATCTCCGGCTGGGGGCTCAACGAGCAGGGCAAGAAGGTCAGCAAGCGGGACCTGGAGAAGCACACCGACAAGGACGGCTACAACCGCTACGAGCCCTACAACGTCATCAAGAAGTTCGGCGCCGACGCGCTGCGCTACTGGGCGGCGGGCAGCCACCTGGGCCAGGACACCCGCTACAACGAGCGGGACGTGCGGGCCGGGCGCAAGCTGGTGGTCAAGCTGTGGAACGCGACGCGCTTCGGCCTGCTGCAGTTGGAGGGCTTCGACCCCGAGGCGGCGCGGCCGGCGGCGAGTGATCGCACCCCCGAGGATCGCTGGGTGCTCAGCGAGCTGCACTCGATCCTGCCGACGGTGCAGGCGGGCTTCGAGTCCTACGACTACGCGGTGGCGCGGGAGGCGATCGACCGCTTCTTCTGGCAGGTCTTCACGGACAACTACGTGGAGATGATCAAGGACCGCTTCTGGAACCCCGAGCGGCACGAGGAGGCGTCCCGGGACTCGGCGCGGTCGACCCTGTGGGAGGTGCTGCGCACGCTGCTGTCGCTGTACGCGCCCTTCCTGCCCTTCGTGACCGAGGAGCTCTACCAGCGCATCTTCTCCCCCTACGAGGAGGCCGTGTCGCTGCACATCACGTCGTGGCCGCAGCAGGACGCCTCCCTGGTGGGCGACGTGCCGGAGATGGCCGTGGTCTTCGGCGTGCTCAAGGCCGTGCGCGCCCGACGCACCGAGGCGCGGCTGTCCCAGACCAAGCGCATCCCGGGCGTGATCCTGGACGCGAGCGGGGCGAGCGCGGAGCTCCAGGCGCAGCTGAGGAGCCTGGAGGGCACCCTGGCCGCCGTGGCGCGCTGCAACACCATCGAGTGGGGCACCGCCGACGGCGACTCCGATCTGGAGGGGCTGCGGGTGTCGCTGGTGCTGGAGGAGGAGGCGACGGGTTAGGCCGGCCGGTACCCTCGGCCCCTCCCCCGGAGCCTC
>CALCXL010000167.1 GCA_937907595.1 uncultured Pseudomonadota bacterium | reverse complement strand
CCGCGGTGGTGCTTCTGGCCACGCCCACGCCGAGCGGTTGGACCGTGGGGCTGGTCGGCCGGTTCTGATCGACGGGGGCTGGTCGGCCGGTTCTGATCGACGGGGGCCGATCCGCCAGAGCGCGTCCCCCCGGTGCCCTTCCGGCAGGCGGGATCGGTGCATCACGAGGCGGGCGAGGCGACCTGATCGTCCGCCCCGTAGCGTCGTCGGCCTCCGGGGCCGCCGCCGGGCGATCGCCAGTCGGCCACGAACCGGGTGCGGAACCCAGGCGGCGCGGGGGCCAGCAGGCCCTGCTCGGCCATGGAGGCGAAGCTGGTCTCTGCCACCACGACGTGGTCGAGCACACCGATGCCGAGCACCTCCCCCGCCGCCTGGAGCCGGTGGGTCAGCGCGACGTCGTCGGGGCTGGGGCTGGGATCCCCCGACGGGTGGTTGTGCACCAGGATCACGGCCTCCGCCCGGGCCCGGCACGCGACCTCGAACACGTCCCGCGGGAGCACGGCGACGCGGCTGCCGCCTCCGCGAGCCACCTCCACCTCCCCCATCTTTCGGCCCCGCGAGTCCACGGGCAGCACCAGGAAGTGCTCCCGATTTGACTGTCCGAGTCGGCCTCGCACGCTCTCGTAGACCCGCCGGGGGGTGTCCAGGCGCGTGCCGCGGGGTAGGGGCCGTTCGGCCATGCGCCGGGTGAGGGCTCCCAACGCCATGAGCCGGTGCGCCTTGCTGGGGCCGATGCCGTGGGTTTCGCACAGCTCCTCCTCGCCCAGGCGCGTCATCCCCTGCAGGCCGCCGGCGCGGACGAGCACCGCCCGGGCCGTGCGCAGGGCGTCCTCCCCCGGTGGCCCGCCGCGGGTCAGGAAGAAGGACAGGAGCTCGGTGTCGTTCAGCACGTCCGGGCCGAAGAGCTGCAAGCGCAGATGGGGGTCGTCGTTCATGGGCCGGGGCAAAGCACGGCCCATGCCAGCGATCGATCGCCCTGGAAAGGGCCTCCAGGGGCCTTGACAGTCCGGTGACTGTCCGGGAGGTGTCCGGCGGTCGGACAGTGCCCGGACAGTGCCCGGACAGTGCCCGGACAGTGCCCGGACGGTCGGGTGCGGGGGTGCGGCCGGGGGGGGGGCCGGGCCCGCTGGCTGGAGGGTGGTCGTGGTCCGGTGCGCGTCGGGGCGCGCGGCTATTCTCGGCGCACCATGGACTACGACTTCGCACCCTTTCGCGACGCGCTCGGCACCGACTGGTACGCCGACGACCCCGAACTCGAGGCGCTGCTGGCCGGCGCGGGGCTCCGGGACGAGCTCGGCTGGAAGCGGCTGCAGAACTACGGGCGGTTCGTCGCCTCGTCCGGGCGTGCGGGGGCCGACGCCGCCGATCGCCCGGACCAGCTCCCGACCCTCAAGCCGCACGATGCCTACGGCAACGTCGATCCGATGGGCGTAGAGGTCCACCCTGCTACCCGGCGCGTCCTGGCCGCGGCGCTGCGGGCGGGCGCGGCGTTCGAGCCAGACGAGCGCACCCGCTACGGCATGGCCTATCTGGGCGCCCAGGTGGGGGAGGCGGGCGTGCTGTGTCCCCTGGCCTGCACGGACGGGATGGTACGCGCCCTCGACGCATTGGACGGGGGACCCGCGGCGCAGGCTGCGGTGGAGCACATCCGCACCCAGGCCCCCGGGGGGCCGGTGCACGGTGCGCAGTTCGTGACGGAGGCGCAGGGCGGATCGGACGCGGGCACCAACACGACGACTGCGTCGCCGCAGCCGGACGGCAGCTGGCGGCTGAGCGGCCACAAGTGGTTCTGCAGCAACCTCTGGGCCCAGTACTGGCTGGTCACGGCCCGACCCGAGGGGGCGCGCCAGGGATCGCGGGGCCTGGGGCTGTTCCTGGTGCCGCGGGTGCACGAGGGGGAGGCCAACGCGTGGCGCATCGAGCGGCTGAAGGACAAGCTGGGCACCCGCTCGTTGCCGACGGCCGAGATCCGCCTGGAAGGCTCGGTGGCCTGGGCCCTGGGACCGCTGGATCAGGGCGTGAGCAACATGGTGGGTGTCGTGCTGACCACGAGCCGCTTCTGGTGCGCCATCTGCGCCGCCGGCATGGTGCGCTCCGCCGAGCGCATCGCCCGCGCCTACGCCGGGTTTCGCGAGGCCTTCGGCCGACCGATCGCCGACTACCCCCTGGTGGCGGAGGCGCTCGACGATCTGAGCCGCGACCGCCGCCAGCTGCTCGCGGCCGCCCTCGCCACGCTGCAGGCCTGGCAGAACCAGGACGAGGACCCGCGGGCCCAGCTCCGATCGCGGGTGCTGATCATGCTGGCCAAGACCGTCGCCACCCAACGGGCCACGCAGCGCATCTACGAAGCCATGATGGTCCTGGGCGGGAACGGCATCGAGGAGCGCTTCTCTCCGCTTCCCCGCTTGTTGCGGGACTCGATCATCCTGGAGACCTGGGAGGGAGCCCACGGGCTGCTGCTGGCCAACTGCATGACGGAGCTGCGTCGCGGCGGGGCCGACGACGATGGGGTCGCTGCTGTCTCAACGCTGCTTGGGCGCTACGCGGAGGGCGCCGACGTGGCCGGGCTGGGGGCGGCGCTGGGCTCGTCCCTCCGGGAGCCGGATCCCCGGGCCGCGGCCCTGGCGTTCAAGGCCTGGGCTCATTCCTTCTACGACGCGCTGGGGGCTTCGGCCTTTGAGCGGTTGGCGGACGCAGGTCGGGCTGGAGTCTGATACAAACGTGAGAGGGCGCGCCGGTCAGGGCGCGCGGGAGCCCATGTCTGTCGTCTCTGCCACCTGCTACGAGCTGCTCGGAGTGCCTGTCGAGGCACCCGCTCGCGACCTCGAATCGGCCTGGAAGCTGCGCCGCCGGGAGGCGGAGCGTCGGCTTGGCGCCCTGCCCGCCGAAGAGGTCGAGGCGCTCTGCGCCCGGGTGGACGAGGCCTTCCAGATCCTGGCCGATCCCATCCGCGCCCAGCGCTACCGCCGCTACCGGGCCCACATGGAGGCCGCGGAGGATGCGCCGTCCCCGGTCCCCGCGCCGGACGACGAGTGGGGCAGTGATCCCGACGCCGTCGTGACGGACCCCGGGCTCGCGGCGTGGAACCGCGGACTCGCCGCCGTGACCGACGACGTGGAGCCGGCAGCGCCCGTGGGCGACCTGGAGCTTCTGGCGGACGTGGTTCGCGCGGCGGCTCAGGCCCCGCTCCTGCCCGACCCCCGTGATCTGGCCCCTTGGCGTAGCCCCGACGCGCCGGTGGTGCAGGCCGCCGCCCTCGGTGCACACCAGGCTCCCGCGCCCGCCGCCTTTGGGCCCGGTGAGGCCCGCCGGCCCCCTCCACCGCCGCCCTGGAGCCGCTGAGGCCGATCCCGCGGCCCCGAGCAGGTCGGGCTGGCACCCGCGCGCATCCACCGTGTCTCGCCGGAGAGCGCTGCGTTGCCGCCGCAGGACGCCGGTTCTTGACCCCGGGACACCGCGCGCTCCGCCATCGCGGGGGCGATCAGACCGCCATCCAGCCCAGGACCTCGGCCACGTGCTGCACCAGATCGGCGCGGCCGAGCACCGCGTCCACTCGGCCTTCGTCCAGGGACAAGCGGGTGAAGAGCGCCCCCCCGGCCTCCACCACCGCCACCGCCGTGGCGGCCAGGTCCCAGGGGCTGAGGTGGGGATCGACCATCACATCCACCGCGCCGCGAAGCACCATCGCGTGGCCGAAGCAGTCGGTGTAGCCGCGGAAGAGCGGGCTCTGGGTCAGGCCGGAGTACGCGTCCCCGCAAGCGCTGAGGCGGAACTGCGCTGGATCGCCCGCGGCCAGGAGCACCTGGGGCAGGTCGGCGCGGTCCTCGCCCAACTCGGGGGTGCCGGCGGCCGGGCCCGGGGCGATGGTCAGGCGCACGCCGTTGCAGGAGGCGCCCAGCCCGCGGGCACCCGCGTAGGTCTCCCTTGTGCCCCACCTCCAGGCCCTCGCTGCGAGAGCGCGCCAGGACGTCCTGACCGGCCTCGTGCGCGGCCTCCCTGGCTGCCTCCAGGGCCACGGCCAGGGTGCCGGGGTCAAGCATCAGAGGCCGATCAACCGGACATCGCCCCGATCGGTGGTAGCGCTGAGCGACGCATCGGAGCTGTCGTCGTCGGTCAGCTCGTCCGCGATCGTGACCTGCCCGTCGCCGGTGGTCGCGTCGATGGCGTAGGCGCCCGAGGGCACGGCGTAGGCGATGTCGCCGTCTCCGGTGGTGCTCGTCACCGTTCGGGGCCGCTGCTCGAAGACCAGGTCGATGAACCCTGAAGTCGACTGCACCACCACCTCCTCGGCCGCCAGGCGGTTGCCGAAGATCGGCCCGGACTCCACCTGGATGAGCAGGGTGTCGGCCGAGAACGTGTCGATCTCGATGTTGCCGGAGGTGGTCTGCAGGTTCGCCGCGCCGCCCATGCCCACCAGCACGATGTCCCCCGTCGTCGTCGTGGCGTCGATCTCCACGCCTTCGGGCACCCAGAGCGTGTAGTCGATGGTGCAGGGGCCGTCCGAGGTGCTGCACTGGGTGGCCAGGCTGAGTATGCCCCCCGAGACCTGCGGCAGGGCGTCGCTGTCGTCCCCGTGGTGCTGGGCCTGCACGGTGATCACGTCGTCGTCCGTCGCGTTGACGAACACGTCGCCGTTGCCGTTGTCCAGGTCCAGCCGCAGCACCTCCTCCGTGATCTCGAAGGTCTCGTCCAGGGTGCCTTCGGGCGGAGCTTCGCAGGCGGCGAGCAGCGGGAGGATCAGCATGAGGGTGCGCATTGCCGTCGATCCTGCCTTGACAGGGCTCGGACCGCCACCGGTGGACAGTGCCCGGGCCGGGCGGTAGACAGGCCACCGCATCCCGGAGGACGCCGTGAACCTCACCGAGCAGGCGGCTCGCCGCCGCACCTACGCCATCATCAGCCACCCCGACGCGGGCAAGACCACGTTGACGGAGAAGCTGCTGCTGTACTCCGGGGCGATCCACCTGGCGGGCTCCGTGCGGGGCCGCAAGGCGTCGCGGCTGGCGGTCTCCGACTGGATGAAGATGGAGCAGGAGCGCGGGATCTCCATCACCAGCTCGGTCCTGCAGTTCGAGTACCGAGGGGCCGCGCTCAACCTGCTGGACACCCCGGGGCACGCCGACTTCTCCGAGGACACCTACCGCACCCTGGCCGCCGTGGACTCCGCGGTGATGCTCATGGACCACACGAAGGGTGTGGAGTCCCGGACGCGCAAGCTGTTCGAGGTCTGCCGCATGCGCGAGCTGCCCATCGTCACCTTCATGAACAAGCTGGACCGGCCGGGCCTGGACCCCTTGGAGCTGCTGGACGAGGTCTCCGAGACGCTCAACCTGCGGGTGGTGCCCATGAACTGGCCCATCGGCATGGGGCAGCACTTCAAGGGGGTGGTGGATCTGCGAAGCCGGGGGTGCACCTGTTCAGCGGCGGGTCCCACGGGCAGAAGCGGGTCGAGGTGGACGTGACCGACCTGGCCGGCGCCCGCGAGCGCCTGGGCGCCGCGGTGATGGACGAGGTCGAAGAGCAGATGGAGCTGGTCGAGGTGGCTGGTGACGAGTGGAGCTTCGATGCCTTCTACGACGGGTCCATGAGCCCCGTCTTCTGGGGGTCGGCCATGTCCAACTTCGGCGTCGAGCCCTTGCTGACCTTCCTGGCCGACCACGCCGCTCCCCCGGCGCCGCGCAAGGCGCTGGACCGCAAGGAGACGATCGAGGTCCAGCCCGACGACGACTCCTTCACCGGCTTCATCTTCAAGATCCAGGCGAACATGAACCCGCGGCACCGGGACCGTCTGGCGTTCATGCGGGTGGTCAGCGGGCACTTCGAGCGGGGCATGGACGCGATCGTCGGCCGCAGCGGCGAAGTCCTGCGGCTGTCCAAGCCGCACACCTTCATGGCCCAGGAGCGATCGATCGTGGAGGACGCCTGGCCTGGCGACATCGTGGGGCTCTACGACCCGGGCAAGCTGCGCATCGGCGACACGCTCAGCGAGGGCCGTCAGCTGGCCTTCGACGGGATCCCCCGCTTCGCCCCGGAGCACTTCAGCCGGGTTGTGCTGGAAGACCCCATGAAGCGCAAGCAGCTGGACCAGGGCCTGGAGCAGCTTGCTCACGAGGGTGTGATCCAGGTGTTCGTGAGGCCCGACATCGGCCGGCAGGAGCCCTGGTTGGGCGCCGTGGGCGTGCTGCAGTTCGAGGTCCTCAAGGAGCGGTTGAAGAACGAGTACCGGGTGGGGGTGCGGCTGGAGCCGCTGCCGTACCGCCTGGCGCGATGGATCGAGACCGGCGAAGAGGGCCTGGAGTGGCTGGCCCGTCGACGGGAGTACAAGCTGGTGGAGGATCGCACCGGCAACCCCGTGCTCCTGGCCGAGGCGGAGTGGGCAGTGGACTTTGCGGCGCGCAACGCGCCGAACGTGGTGATGCACGACATCGAGCCGCTGTAGACCCTGACCCCAGGACGAAGATCGTCCCGGGTAGGTCTGCTCGCCTCCCCAGCCCTCCACCGAGGGCGGTAGGCTGCCCGCCGATCAACGTCGGAGGCCCCATTGAACGTTCTGGTGATCAACGCGGGGAGCACCTCGCTGAAGGTGTCGCTGCTGTCGTCGGAGGACGGCGGGCGGCTCGGTGAGTGGCAGGTCGAGCGCATCGGCGGCGACGGTCCAGCGGACCATGGCGCGGCCCTGGGCGGCCTGCTCCCGGAGCTCGACGGGCTCGAGGTGGAGGCCGTGGGGCACCGGGTGGTGCACGGGGGAGAGCGCTTCGTGGCGCCCGCGCTCATCAACGACGGGGTCGTCGAGGGCATCCAGGACCTGGTCCCGTTGGCGCCCCTGCACAACCCGGCCAACCTCCAGGGCATCCAGGCGGCTCGCGCGGCGTGGCCGGAGGTGCCCCACGTCGCCGTCTTCGACACGGCCTTTCACAGCACCCTGCCCAACCGCGCGAGGCGCTACGCCCTGCCCTGGGAGCTCGCGGAGCGGCACGGGCTGCGTCGCTATGGCTTCCACGGCCCCTCGCATCGGTGGGTGGCGGGGCAGGCGGCCGGGTACCTGCGCACCGATCTGCGGGAGCTGCGGTTGATCACGCTGCATCTGGGTGGGGGCTGCTCGGCGGCCGCCATCGAGTTCGGGCGGAGCGTTGAGACGAGCATGGGGATGACGCCGCTGGAGGGGCTGGTCATGGGCTCCCGCAGCGGGGACGTCGACCCTGGCGTGCTGTTGGAGTTGATTCGGCAGGAGGGCCTGGACGCGGACGGCCTGGACCGGCTGCTCAACAAGGAGTCCGGACTCGCGGGGCTCAGCGGGGTGGGCAAGGACATGCGGGACATCCTGGCGCGGGCCTCGGACGGCGACGCGCGCTGCCAGGCGGCGATGCAGGTGTTCTCGCACCGCGTCCGCAAGTACGTGGGGGCCTACGCGGCGGTATTGGGCGGCGTCGACGCGATCGTGTTCACGGCGGGCATCGGCGAGAACGCGGCGGAGGTGCGCCACCGCATCGCGCAGCGCCTGGAGTTCCTGGGCGCGCGCCTGGACGAGGACCGGAACCGCACGGCGCGGGTGAGCCGCCAGACGCCGGTGGTGGAGATCTCCGAGGGGCACTCCCGCTGCCGCTTGCTGGTGGTCAAGACGGACGAGGCGGCGTCGATCGCGCAGGACACGGCGGCCGTCGTGGAGGAGCTGGGTGCGGTGCGGGAGGCGCCGCCGATCCCCATCAAGATCAGCGCGCGCCACGTGCACTTGACGGCGCAGGCGGTGTTCGCGCTGTTCGGGGAGGGGCACAAGCTCACGCCGAAGTCGCCGCTGGGCCAGCCGGGGCAGTTCGTTTGCGAGGAGCGGGTCGACGTCGTGGGGCCCAAGCGTTCGTTGGAGCGGGTGGCGATCATCGGACCGGTGCGTCGCGACTGCCAGGTGGAGGTCAGCCGGACGGACGAGTTCCACCTGGGCCTCGACGCGCCGATCCGGGGCTCAGGCCACGTGGAGGGTTCGCCGGGCGTGACCCTGGTGGGGCCGGCGGGGCGGCTGACGATCGAGCAAGGCGTCATCCAGGCGCAGCGTCACATCCACATGCGGCCGGAGGACGCGGAGGCCTACGGCGTGGCCGATCGGGACTTTGTTGAGGTCGCAGTGCGGGGCGGGGAGCGGGATCTGGTGTTCGGCGACGTGCTCGTGCGGGTCAAGGCCAGCTACGCCCTGGAGATGCACATCGACACGGACGAGGGCAACGCGGCGAACCTGGGCCGGGGCGCAGAGGGCGCCCTGGTGTCAACCCGTGGGGTGGCGCAGGTGCTGCGAAAGCAGGTTTGAGCCCGGGTGGTCGCGTGGTTCGACCCCATCGGGGGGGCGCCGCCCAGGGTGCGCAGCGTGAGGGATGGGACGCGGCAAGGCGCTGAGGGGGGTGAGCCGCTGAGGCCGGGGTCGGTTCTCCCTCAGGCCATGCGGTCGACGAGGCCGTGAATCTGGAGCCAGGGGTGCTGGCGATCGTCGTACACCGACGCGGTGGGAGCGGGGAACGTCGCGTCGGCGAAGGCGCCGACGGGCACGATGATCCACTCGTCGTTGCCCTCGAAGCTGTAGCTCTGGGTGTCGCCGCAGTTGGGGCAGAACCGGAAGACGATCCGGGACCCGCCGTCGCCGACGCGGAGCCAGGTGCTGGCCTCCCCGTGCAGGGTGACGGAGCTGCGGGGGAAGCGTGCCTGCACCCCGAAGGCACTGCCGGTGCGGCGTTGGCAGGCGCTGCAGTGGCAGATGGAGACCCGTACGGGATCGTCCTCGCAGGTGAGGGTGAGCGCGCCGCAGGAGCAGGAGGCCTGTCGCGCCGTCATGCGATCACCAGCTGCAGGCTCCACCAGCCCAACAGGCCGACCTGCCCGAGGAAGAAGCCGAACCGTACGACGACGGCCGGGTGGCTGGTGGAGATCAGATGGGTCACGGACTGCCCCAGCCGCGCGCCCACGAGGACGAATGCGAGGGGGTCGGTGATGTCGGCGTGGCCGCTCAGCTGCGCGACGACGAGCACCGCCCCGGCGATGGGCAGATTCTCGGTGCAGTTGGCGTGAGCCCGGCACAAGCGGGCCGCGAAGGGCGAGACGTCGTCGCCGGCGGGCGTGAACCGGTTGGCGGGGCGGCCGCGCAGAACGAGCACGGAGCGATGTCCCGCGATCAGGCCGAGCAGGAGCAGTGTCCAG
>CALCXL010000166.1 GCA_937907595.1 uncultured Pseudomonadota bacterium | reverse complement strand
TGCAACGACGACGACCCCTACGTCAGCCCGGCCGAGGACGAGGACTGCCTGAGCGGCGTGGACGACGACTGCGACGGCCTCATCGACGACGAGGACCCCGACTGCGGCGGCGCAGACGACGACGACTCCACCCCCGATCCGGCCGACGACGACGACGATGCCGCCGACGACGACGATCTGGGCGGCGACCTGCCGGCGGGCAACGAGGGCGGGGTGCCCGACACGGGCGGATACGGCTGCTGCGCCAGCGATCAGGCGGCGATCCCCGGCGGGTCCTGGTTCGGCCTGCTGCTGGGCGGAGCGGCCCTGCTGCGGCGGCGGCGCGTGTAGCGAACGCGGCGCGATCCCACCGCCTCCCGGGCGATCCCGGACAGATCAAGCGAGCGGCGCGGGGTCGACCCCGACCGGCTGGGATCAGCGGCGCGGGGCCAGGGCCAGGGGGAGCCGCTCCAGCGACTGCATCTTCCAGGCAGCGCCCGGGTGGTGCTCGCTCATGTACTCGGCGACGCGGACCAGGGCGTCGCTGGCGACCTGAGCGATGTCGTCGCCTTCGATGACGAAGTTCAGGGGGCCGTCGGCCTGCACGCTGGGCGCGCTGATGCTGATCTGGAACGCGTTGACCACCGCAGGGGCCACTGACGCCCGCAGCGCGGGTTCGTGATCCGCCATGGCCTCCGGCGACTGGCTGGGGCGGGGGGCGCCGTCGCGACCCAGCTGCCGCAAGGTGTCCGCCACCTGACGCCGGAACCCGTCGTCGCGCGGGCCCTCGTCGGGCGCGCGCTCGGGAACGGGCGGGGGCGCGGGGGCCCGGATGGCGCTGACATCGCGGATGCGGACCCGGCGGCGGGCCTTCTCCGGAGGAGCAGCCGCAGCGGCGGCCGCAGCCGCAGCCTTCTCAGCCGCAGCAGCGGGGTTGGCCTCCGCCTCCGCTTCGTCCTTCATCTTCTGCTTGAAGCCACTGAATAGGGCTTCGGCTTTCGCCAGATCGCTGCTCACTGCGGGGTTCGCTCCCTGGTCTCGCATGCGCCCGCCTCGGAGGACGCTCCCCCGATCGGCCCGCTCTCACACGATTCGGAAAACTTCATCGGCCCCCGGCGTTCCTCGCCCGGGATCGATCGATCGCATGTCTGTCAGCCAGTCGTTGAGTTCCGGTGGCGATTCGACTCGCAGCCAGGGCCCCCAGCCGAGCAGCCACGTGCGGAACTCTCCTCCAGTGAATACATCGAACTGGAGCGGGATCCAACCATCTTCTTTCGGTTTTCCGGCCCGCTGGCTCGGATGCCAACGCCGACGCGCCACCAACTCGGCGAAGTGGGGGTGCACCGCAACCTCCACCGGCTCCGGTTCGCCCGCGTAGAGCCCCCAGGATCCGGCGAAGTGACTCTCCGGGTCCCAGAGGCCCAGGTGCGGCATGGTGAAGCGGGTCTTGCGGGGCTCGATCGCCTCGATCCGGTGCAGGGCGAAGGTGCGCAAGGTGTCCCCGGGCTGGGCGACCCCATCCTCCGGCGGCTCACCGATGGCCCCGACGACGGCCAACTCGGCCTCCCCCAGCACCAGCGTGTAGGGCCGCAGGACGTACCGCCGGGAGCCGCCGCTGCGCGGGTGGTAGGTCAGGTCGAGCACCCGGCGCTCCACCACCCCGCGCAACACCCGGTCGAAGGCATGACGCACCGTGCCCGGCAGGGGCTGCGGGGCGCGGGCCAGGGCGAACCGGCGGGCCACTCCGCGCATTCCGGCGCCGGGCGCCGCGTCCGAGTCGTCGTCGTCTTCCCCCGTCACCTCGTAGAGGACCTGGTCGATGAGGTCGGCCACCCCGCCGGGATCGATCGCCCGAAAGAAGCGCTCGGCCATGGCGAGGGCCAGCACCTCATAGGGTGATCCCCGTCGCCGGTCCGCGAGCCGAGGCGGCCGGATCCGGTATTGCCGGAGGCCGCGCTCGTCGATGGCCCGGGTCTCGAAGTCGTCGTCCTCCAGCGCGATGGCGCGCAGGTAGCGCTTGACCGCACGCTCGCTGACCTCCAGGCGCTGGGCCAGCGACGACTTGTCGTGCCACCCCTCCCGGAGCAGGCGGCTGCAGCGGAGGGCCTGGCTGATGGGCGTGGGGCGATCGTCGGACAAGGGGCCTCCGTCGGCGGCGCGGTGCAGCGAGCGTATCAGCGCATCCAGGAGGTCCGGGACCTACCCGGGACGATTTTCGTCCCGGCAGGGCGAGATGCTCCATGCGTTCGACCGACCCTTCACCTGGAGCCCCCATGAAGCTCGAAGCCCCCTTCGTTGACGCCGCCCGCCTGCTCACCTCCTTCGCCCTGGAGCCCTCCCTGCAAGTTCGGTTCACGGACCTCCACCTCCGCCTGCACTGCAGCTACGAGCGGGCGCTGGCCCTGCGGCGCATCGCTGGCGGTCCGCACCACCGCGCGCGCATCGCCACCCTGCAGCTGGCCCGCGCCGTGGCCGACGTCCGCGCCGTGCTGGCCGCCCCCCTGGGCCAGGCCGCCTGATGGGTGCCCGACGGCTCGACGCCCCGATCCGGGAGACCCCGCGCGAGCGCCCGGCCGCCTCGCGCTTCCTCGCCGCCCTCACCTCCGCGCCGCGGTCCAGCCACGCGACGGCGCCGCCCCCGGGCTTCGTGCCGCCCCGGGAGGCGACCCGTCAGCGGGGGGGCTGATCGCGCCGTACGCCGGCGGCGATGGCGTCGGCCTGGCCGGGGGGCGCGCAGCTCCTCGCCGACGACGGGGAGCCGACGGGGAGCCGGCGGGGCGCTCAGACCCGCTCGATGGCCAGGGCCGTGAGGGTGCCTTCGGGCGCCAGGCTGAGGATCAGGGCGCGGCGCACGTCGCCGGTGTCAGCGGTCGTGGAGAGCCGGCCGACCAGCTCGGGCCAGGGCTCGCCGCTGTTGACCGCCGGCGGGAGCTTGCCGTCGGCCATGGCCTGCAGCGCGCCCACCAGGCCCAGGGGGGCGTGGGCGGCCTCGCAGAACCCGGTGACCCCGGTGTGCGCGGCGATCCAGGCCCCTCCGGTCCCCACGATCTCGGCCAGGGCGGCGGCCTCCAGGCGGTCCAGATCCGCCAGGCCCGCGCCGGTGGCCGCGATGTAGTCCAGGTCCGATCCGGACCAGCCCGCCTGGCTGAGGGCCTGCTGCGCCAGGGCGACGATGCCGCCGGGCCCGGGCAGGGGGCCGTGCGGCCCGCGGGGCACCACGAACAGCTCGGAGTAGGCGGCCAGACGGGCCAGGGGGGCTCGACCGCGGGCGGACGCACAAGCTCCGGTCTCCAGCACCACGCTCGCGCCGGCGTCGCCGGGCACCAGGCCGGTGGCGCTCCGATCCAGGGGGCGGGCGGCGGTGGCGGGATCCAGGCCTTCGTCGGCCAGACGACCCTGCGCGCGGCGGAGCAGGCAGAGCCCCTCCAGCGTGCCGGGGCCGGACCCGCCGGCCACGAACTGATCGGCCAGGTCCAGCCGGATCGCGTCCCAGGCCCGGCCGATGGCCTGCAGACCCACCGACGAGTGCCCCAGGAAGGTGTTGGCGGGCCCGCGGGCGTTGGCCTGGATGCTGGCGTGCGCGGTGGGCATGTTGTTCATCAGCTTGAGGAAGTCGAAGCCGCCAAACCCGCGCATGCCGGCCATGATCCGGCTGTCGTCGATGCGGTACTCGCCCCGGGCGGCCGCCTCGGGATCGCCCATGGCGTGCACCAGGGCCAGGTGCTTCTTCATCTCCGGGAAGTTGGTGTAGGTGCCCAGGTAGACGCCGCGGCGGTCGGCCACCGCGTCCGCGTCCGCGCTCGGGTCCTCCAGTCCAGCGGCCACCAGCGTCCGGCCCACCGCCCCCACGGCCAGGAAGGTGTGCTCCGTCATGGTCCCCGGGCGGAGGCCTCGGCCACCCGGCAGGCCGCGCAGGTCCTTCTGGGTGAAGGCCACCGGCGCGCCGTAGCCCGGAGGGAGGCCTTCGTTGGAGCCCTCGAGGGGCCGGACCGCCGACTCCCCCTCGAGCCAGGCGGCCCGCCAGGCCTCCTCGTCGCCCGCACCGGTGACGGCGCCGAAGGCGGTGATGAAGACGTCGTCGTTGCGGATGCTCGTCATGCCGCGCTCCCGTCCCAGGCGCCGAGCACAAGCGACACGTTCTGCCCCCCGAAGCCGAAGGAGTTGTTCATGGCCACCTTGACGTCCAGGTCCCGCGCGACGTTCGGCACGTAGTCCAGGTCGCAGTCGGGGTCGGGGTCGGTCTGGTTGATGGTCGGGTGGATGCGGCCCTGCGCGATCGACTTGAGGCAGACGATGGCTTCGGTGACCCCAGCCGCGTGGATGAGGTGGCCGAACATCGACTTGCTCGACGACACCGGCGGCACCGACTCCCGGCCTCCGAAGACCCGCTTCATGGCCAGGGTCTCCGCCGCGTCGTTCATCTTGGTGGAGGTGCCGTGGGCGTTGATGTAGTCCACCGCCGAAGGAGGCAGCGAGGCGTCGCCCAGGGCCCGCCGCATCGCGTCGCCCATGCCCCGGCCGCCTGGCTCCGGATCCGTCAGCCGGTAGGAGTCGGTGGCGATGCCGACGCCCAGGACCTCCCCGTGGATCGTGGCCCCCCGCGCCAGCGCGTGCCCCAACTCCTCCAGCACGAGCAGGGAGCAGCCCTCCGCCATGATGAAGCCGCTGCGGCCGCCATCGAAGGGGCGCGAAGCCCCCTCGGGCGGGTCGTTGTTGATCGTCAGGGCCGAGAGCAGGGCGAAGCCCGGCATCATCGAGCGGGTGATCGGCGTGCAGACCCCGCCCGTCAGCACGACGTCGCTCTGCCCCAGGCGGATCCGGTTCACGGCGTCCAAGACCGCGTGCGAGCCCGAGGCGCAGGCCGAAGCCGCGGTGGTCACGCTCGAGGCCCCCAGCATGGCGCCCAGCAAGGGCGCCGCCTGGTCCACGAACCACTCCTCGAGCACGGCGGCGTCCTCGGGGGTGTCCGCAGCGGCGCGGCGAAAGGCGACGGCGTCCCCTCCCCCGCGGTCTTCCACCACCCCCCAGGCGGCGATCGTGGCCGGGCCCAGGGCCTCCATCGCGGTCGACCCAACGCCCACCGCGAGGTGCACGGCGCGGCGGGCCCGCCCGGCGTGGTCGTCCTCGGCCAGCGAGGGCAGGCCGGCCGAAGCCAGGGTCCGCACGCCGGCCGCGTGCGTGAACTGCATGGCCCGGGAGCCCAGATCCCAAGGACCGAAGCGCTCGGGCACGTCCAGGTCGTAGAGCACCTCGGCCGCGATCTGCGACGGCACCGACGAGGGGTCGAAGCTGCGGATCCTGCGCACGGCGGAGACGCCGGCGCAGAGCTGTTCGAACAGACGATCGACATCGTCCGCGTGGGGGGTGACGGTGCCCATGCCCGTCACGACGACCCTGCGTGTCATGGTGCCTCCTGACCCCGCCGCCGGGGGCGGGAGGGCGCGCATGGTACCGGCGGCTCCCCGGCGGTGGAAGTCCGGGCCACCGCGGCGCGGTCGGCCCGCGTGGACGGACCCTGCCCGCTTCCCTACAATCCGCGCGCTCGACGCCCTGGGGGTGCCGAACGCGCAGGGAGGCCCCATGGAGTTCGCAGGCAAGGTCGCACTCGTCACCGGCGGGAGCCGCGGCATCGGGCTGGAGATCAGCCGCCGGCTGGCCCAGGGCGGGGCCGATCTGATCATCGGATACAAGAAGGACCTGGAGAACGCCGAGAAGGCGAAGGCCGAGTTCGAGGCGCTTGGCCGGCGAGTGCAGCTCGTCCAGGCCGATCTGCGCAAGCCCGCGGGGGTCGACGCGCTCTTCGAAGAGGTCGCCGCCGGCCTGGACCAGATCGACATCCTGGTGCTCAACGCGGCCTTCGGCACGATGGGCGAGGTGCTGCGCATGGGCCGCGCGTCCTGGCGCGCCTCCTACGACACCAACGTGCTGAGCCCGATGCTGACGGCCAAGGGCGCGCTGCCCTGGCTCAAGCGCAAGGGCGGGGTCATCACCGCGACGTCCACCCTGGGCGCCCACACGGCCTACCCCACCTACGTCGCCATCGGCAGCAGCAAGGCGGCCATGGAGACGCTGGTCAAGTACATGGCCTTCGAGTGGGCGAAGTACGGCATCCGCGCCAACTCGGTGGCGGCCGGACCCGTGGAGACCCGCGCCATCGACTGGTTCCGCGACGGCGACGCGGTCCGCATCTTCACCGCCAAGAAGGGCCTGGCCGGCCGCATGGGCCTGCCGTCGGACATCGCCGACGTGGCCGTCTGGCTCTGCTCCCAGCAGAGTCACTGGATCTGGGGCCAGAGCATCGTGGCCGAGGGCGGCATCCTCTGCGGCGTCGACTACGACGACTGGATGGAGGAGAACGTCGACCGGAACGAGTTCACCGCAGAAGGAGGTGCCTGATGGCCCGCTTTGACGGACAGGTTGCGCTGATCACGGGCGCCAGCCGGGGCATCGGTGCCGCGGTGGCGGTTCGCATGGCCGAGGAAGGCGCAGACGTCGCCATCGCCTGCCTGGAGCAGGCCGATCTGGCCGAGGCCGTGGCCGAGCGAGTGCGAGCCCTGGGCCGCAAGGCGGTGGTGCTGCAGGGCGACCTGACCAGCGCGCGGGGACCCCGGCAGCTGCTCAAGGACTTCGCCGAGCACTTCGATCGTCTGGACGTGCTGGTGCCCGCGGCGGGCAACGCGGAGATCTGCGCCCTGGAAGACATGGACGTGGACACCTGGCAGCGCTCGTTCTCCATCCACCTGGAGGCGGTGCTGCACACCTGCCAGGCGGCGCACCCCCTGCTGAAGGCCAGCGGCGGCCGCATCGTGATGCTCTCGGGAGTGGGCGCGCGGGCCGCGTTCACCGGCTACGCGGCGGTGGGCGCGGCCAAGGCCGGTCTGGAGAGCCTGCTGCAGTACATGGCGTCGGAGTGGATCAAGGACGGCATCCGGGTCAACGCGGTCAGCTGCGGCACCGTGGACACCGGCATCCTGGAGCGCTGGCCCATCGGCGCCCGGGTCCGGTCCTTCCTGGAGCGCAAGACGGTGGGCGTGGGCATCGCCAAGCCCGAGGACATCGCCCCGATCGTGACGTTCCTGGCCTCGCCGGAGAGCCGCTACATCGTCGGCCAGTCGGTGGTCGCCGACGGCGGCGTGACCCTGGGCATCGACTTCGAGCAGTGGGTCCGCCAAGCCTACGGCCAGGACGCGACCTTCGCGGGCCAGGAGCCTTCGTAGACGGTTGGCGTCCGCGGACGCCCGACGCGCGCTAGTCCAGGTTCTCCCGGATCGCTCGCAGCAGATCGGCAGCGCGGCAGGGCTTGGGCAGGAACTCCACCGCCCCGGCCTCCAGCGCCTTGTCCCGATCCGCCTCGCGGACCTTCGCCGACAGCACGATGATCGGCGGGCGGCCCAGGTCCGGCTCGGCCATGAACTGGCGGGTCAAGGACCAACCGTCGATGCCCGGCAGCATCAGGTCCATCAGCACCAGCTCCGGCTTGAAGGCCCGGGCGACGCCCATGGCCGACGGACCGTCCGGAGCCGAAGCCACCCGGAACCCAGCCAGGCGCAGCGTCGTCACGAGCACCTCGCGGATCGGGGGGTCGTCCTCAACCACCATGATGCGGCGGCCGTCGGGATTCTCCGGGATGCCGTCTCCCTCGACGGCCTCCCAGACCCGGGGGTCGTCACCTGGAAATGGTGGTTTCATGCTGCGTCCAGTCCCTCGACTTGTCCCGTTCGGCCGCATCCCGGCCGTGGATCGGCAGGGTGACATAGAACGTCGTCCCCTGGCCCAACCGCGACGACACGCTGATGTCGCCGCCCATGAGGCTGCAGAGCTTCTTGCAGATCGCCAGGCCCAGGCCCGAACCGCCGAACTGGCGGGTGGTCGAGCCGTCGACCTGACGGAACTCGTCGAAGATCAGCTTCAGGTCCTGCTGCGGAATGCCGATCCCCGTGTCGGAGACGGCGGTGACGAAGGTGTTGCCCGCGCTCCGGATCGTGACGGTGATGGTCCCGTCCTCGGTGAACCGCGATGCGTTCCCCAGCAGGTTCATGAGGATGCGCGTGTACATGTCCTCGTCGCCGATGACCAAGGATGGGTAGTCGTGGGCGACCAGCTCCACCTTGAGGCGGTGCTTCTTGCGGACCAGCAGCCGGGTGGTCTCGATGGGCTTCAGCGCCGCCGACGCCGGGTCATACTCGCTCAGCAGCACCTCCATGCGACCGGCCTCGATCCGGCTGAGGTCCAGCAGGTTGTTGATCAGGCCCAGCAGGTCCTCACCCCGCTTCACGATGCCGGCTGATCCGTGCTTCTGCAGGTCGTTCACCTCCCCGTAGCCGCCCGAAAAGATCAGCTCGGCGTAGCCGATGACCGCGTGCAGTGGGGTGCGCAGCTCGTGGCTGACGTTGTTGAGAAACTCGCTCTTGAGGCGATCGGCGCGCGCGATCTCCTCGTTCTTGAGCTCCAGCACCGCGTTGCGCTCCTCCAGCTCCTGCGAGATGCGGCGCAGCAGGGTCTGGTGCTCCTTGATCGTGGTGATGTCCACCAGGCTCAGACGCATGCCGGTCTCGTCCCGTCCGCGCGGGTCGACCACGGGGCTGCCCGACAGGAGCACGGGGATCACCTGCTTGGTGCGGCTGACCAGGCGGAACTCCTCGGAGGCGGTGGGCCCGAGCGAGTTCGGGTCCGACAGGTACGCCTCCGCCCGGGCGCGGTCGTCGGGATCGAAGAGCTCGAAGACGGGGCGGCCCACCAGCTCGGGGGGCTCGTAGCCCAGGGACTCGGCGCCGGGCGTGTTGATGACGACGATGTGGTTGGCCGCGTCCAGGTGCAGGTAGTAGGC
>CALCXL010000165.1 GCA_937907595.1 uncultured Pseudomonadota bacterium | reverse complement strand
CAGACGGCGATGGATCGGAACCAGCGCGAGTACTGGCTGCGGGAGCAGCTGCGCGCGGTGAAGGAGGAGCTTGGCGAGTTCGATCCCTCCATGAGTGAGATCGAGGACCTGCGGGCCAAGGTGCAGGCCGCGGGCATGCCCGAGATCCCCCTGAAGGAGGCCCTGCGCGAGCTCGACCGCATGGAGCGCATGCACAAGGAGGCCGCGGAGTACACGGTCGCGCGCACCTACATCGACTGGCTGCTGGACATGCCCTGGGCCACGCTCCGGGACGACAGCATGGACATCGACGCCGTGAAGGCGGCGTTGGACGAGGACCACACGGGCCTGGAGGAGCCGAAGGAGCGCATCCTCGAGTACCTGTCGGTGCGCACCCTCAACCCCTCGGCCAAGGGCGCGATCCTCTGCTTCGTGGGCCCCCCGGGCGTCGGCAAGACGTCCCTGGGCCGCAGCATCGCCCGGGCCATGGGCCGCGACTTCCAGCGCATCAGCCTGGGCGGCATCAAGGACGAGAGCGAGATCCGCGGCCACCGCCGCACCTACATCGGCGCCATGCCCGGCCGCATCGCCCAGGCGCTCAAGCGCGCGGGCAGCCGCAACCCCGTGGTGGTGCTGGACGAGATCGACAAGCTGGGCAACGACTTCCGCGGCGACCCGGCGTCAGCGCTCCTGGAGGCCCTGGACCCCGAGCAGAACCACGAGTTCTCCGACCACTACCTGGACGTGCCCTTCGACTTGTCGCAGGTCATGTTCCTGTGCACCGCCAACGTCTCCTCCACCATCCCCCCGGCCCTGCTCGACCGCTTTGAGGTCATCGAGATCCCCGGCTACATGGAGGAGGAGAAGCTGGAGATCGCGCGGCAGCACCTGCTCCCGAAGATCCGCCGGGAGCACGGCCTCAAGGGCAAGCAGGCCGCCCTGGAGGACGCCGTGCTGCAGCGCATCATCCGCGGCTACACCTCGGAGGCGGGGGTGCGGGGGCTGGAGCGGGAGCTGAGCAAGATCACGCGCAAGGTGGCGCGGCGGGTCGTGGCGAAGACGCGGGCCGCGGGCAGCGTGAACCTGAAGAACCTGATCGACCTGCTGGGACCGCGCAAGTACTTCCAGGACATGGCCGAGCGCACGGACCTGCCGGGCATCGCCGTGGGGCTGGCGTGGACCCCGGTGGGCGGCGACATCCTGTTCGTGGAGGTCACGCAGATGGCCGACGGCAGCCGCAAGTTCAAGGTGACGGGCCAGCTGGGCGACGTCATGAAGGAGTCGGCGGAGACGGCGCTGTCGTGGGTGCGGAGCAACGCGATCGAGCTGGGCATCGACCCCACGGTCTTCAAGACCCACGACCTGCACGTGCACGTGCCCCAGGGCGCGATCCCCAAGGACGGCCCTTCCGCGGGCGTCACCCTGGTGGTGGCCCTGGTCTCGCTGCTCACGAAGCGGCGCGTCACCCACGAGCTGGCCATGACCGGGGAGGTCACGCTGCGCGGCAAGGTGCTGCCCGTCGGCGGCATCAAGGAGAAGGTCCTGGCGGCTCGGCGCGCCGGCATCACCCACGTGCTGATGCCCCGGCAGAACGACAAGGACCTGTTGGAGATCCCCCTGGCCCTGCGCGAGCAGGTCAAGGTCACGCTCATCGACAGCGTCGACGACGTCTGGCCCCACGTCTTTCCCGCCGAGGGCTGAACCACCGTGCCCCGCCGAGCCGCCGCGATCTTCGACCTCGACCGCACGCTGCTGCAGGTCAACTCGGGTTCCATGTGGTTTCGACGGGAGCGGGCCGCGGGCCGCCTCCCCCTGGCGCAGGCCGTGGAAGCCGCGGGCTGGATGGGTCTGTACGGGCTGGGGCTGATGAAGGGCGACGTGGCCCTCGGCCGGGCCGTGCGGGGCATCGCCGGGGAAGAGGAGGCCGTGGTGCGCGCGCGCCTGGACGCCTTCTACGACGACGAGCTGGCCGGCGCCTACGCCCCAGGGGGGATCGCCGCCGTCCGCGCCCACCAGCGGGCGGGGGATCCCACCGTGCTGCTGACGTCGGCCGCCGCGATCCTCGCCCGCCGCGTGCAGCAGGAGCTGGGCCTGGACGCGGCGCTGGGCCTGGAGCTGGAGTCCGTCGACGGCCGCTTCACCGGGGGCATCGCGCAGCTCAGCTTCGGCCGCGCGAAGGTCGCCCTGGCGGAGCGCTGGGCGGAGGAGAACGGCGTCGACCTGGCCCAGAGCTGGTTCTACAGCGACTCCATCAGCGACCTGCCCCTGCTGGAGCGGGTGGGGCGGGCGATGGTCGTGCAGCCCGACCTGCGGCTGGCGCGGGTGGCGAAGAAGCGGGGCTGGCCGGTGCTCGACTGGGGCAAGGCGGCCTGATCAGCCCGCGGGCCAGCGCCCCCGCGGGTCCCAATCGCTGGACTCCTCCAGCTCCTGCAGCAGCTCCAGCTGGCGAGCGCTCAAGGGCTCGGGCAGGTGGATCTGGATGACCAGCTCCTGGTTGCCCACCGGCTGGCCCCCCGACGCCGCCAGGCCCAGCCCGCGCAGGCGCAGCTTCTGGCCCGAGCGCACCCCGGGGGGCACGTTGACCTTCTGCCGGCCGTGCAGCGTCGGCACCTCCACCGTGCAGCCGGTCGCCGCCTCCCAGGGGCTCAGGGGCAGATCCACCACCACGTCGCGGTCGCGCCGGACGAACTGGGGGTGCTCCTCCACGTAGACGGTGACGCGCAGGTCCCCGTGGGCGCCGCCGCCGTCTCCCGCCGGTCCCTTGCCCGCCAGGACCAGCTCGGTCCCGTCGGCGATGCCCGCAGGCAGGAAGAGCTCCGCTTCGGCCAGCTGGTAGCCGCTGGCGCTGTCGGCCGCGCGGTACTGCACGGTGTGGCGACCGCCCAGGGCCGCCAGTCGAAAGGGCACCTGCGCGGTGATCTTGAGGTCGTCCCCGCGCCGACGGGCCGGGGGCCGGGGGGGCGCGCTGCGCGGCGCAGTGGGGCGCGACGGGGCGCTGCGGGGCGGCTTGGCACCCGGGGACGGGGGACGGCCGCCCAGCCGGATCGAGCTCGGGCGGGCCTGTGTCGCAGCGTCGGCGGCGCTGAGATCGCCCTTGAGCGCTGCCTCCGCCAATGCCTCGGGATCGAAGCCCCAGCGGGAGGCCCGGCCGGCCTTCGCGTCGGACTCCATCTTGCCGGGATCCCAGGCGCCGGCCCCGGTGGGCGGGGCCTGATCCGCGGGCCGGCTGGCCTGGCCCTCCCGGTTGAGGCGCCCCGGATTCCAGGGGGATTCCTTGGGCGGCGGCGGGGCGGCGTGCCCGCCCCCGAAGAGGTCGGCGAAGATGGAGGCCACCCCCTGCCCGGTGTCCGTCTGCAGGCGGATGTCCTCGGCCGACCGCTCCCGGGTGCTCCGGGCGGACTGCGACGTGGCCGCGAAGGGGGTGCCAGGAGCCAGGAAGGGGCTGCTCCCCCGCTCGTCGAACTCCTGGCGCCGCACCGGATCCGAGAGGACCTCGTAGGCCTCCTTCACCAGCTTGAAGCGGCGCTTGGCATGGCTGTTGCCGCGGTTGTCCGGCAGGTCCGGGTGCAGCGTGCGCGCCGCCTCCCGCCAGGCCCGCTTGACCGCGCGCATGTCCGCGTCCGGGTCCACGCCCAGGATCTCGTAGTAGTCGGGCGGGCGCGGCACACCCAATGGTCGCTGGCGTGGGGGCGGAACACAAGGGCGGTCGGGTGGGGATCCGGTGGAGGCGGAGGCCACGCGGGGTCGGGCGGGCGGCGGACGGGAGCGACGGCGGGTGGCTGATCCCGGTGCTATGTTCCGGTCATGCGTGTCGCCCTGATCGCCACGCCCATCTGGGCGATGAAGACGCCCCCCCTCACCACCGCGTACCTCACGGGCTGGCTCAAGAAGCACGGCCACGACGTGCTGCAGCTCGACTGGAACATCGAGCTCTTCCACCACGCATCGGACGCGCTCAAGGAATTCTGGGACCGCACGCACCTGCACAAGTGGCAGGACGCCGACGCCTACCGCGACGAGATCGCGCCCCGGATCACCCAGCCCACCCTGTCGTCCTACGTCGACCGCGTGCTCGCCCACCGGCCCCAGGTGGTGGGGATCTCCGCCTACTCCATCGAGGCCACCAAGCACATCGCCCGGGCGATCAAGGAGCGGGCGCCGCGCACGCTGGTGGTGGTCGGCGGCCAGGTCTGCGACCCGGGCTTCTACGGCTACAACCTGGCCTGGTCGGGCGCCATCGACGTCGTGGTCTACGGCGAGGGCGAGGGCCCCCTGCTGGACATCGTGCAGAGGGTGGAGGAGGGCAGCCGCGACTTCAGCGGCATCGCCGGCCTGCTGCTCCCCCAGGGCCCCGGCGCGGCGGAGGACACGGGCCTGCGCCCTCCCCTGCCCCGCATGGACGACTTCGCCTGGCCGGACTTCGACGACCTGCCCATGGGCTACTACACCGCCAGCACCCAAGCGCCCTGGGAGCCCAGCCGCTGCGTGTCGACGCTCATGGCGCGCGGCTGCGTGCGCAAGTGCGACTTCTGCCTGCAGGCGGAGATCTGGCAGAACTTCCGGTACCGGCAGGCCGACGACATCTACGCCGAGATGGCCCAGAACGTCGAGCGCCACGGCCTGACCAGCTACCACTTCAACGATCTGCTGATCAACGGCTCCACCCGGCAGCTCGAAGCGCTCTGCGACCTGCTCATCGACAAGCCCCTGGGCGTGACCTGGGGCGGCAACGCCATCGTCTCCCGCACCCTGAAGCTGCGGCTGCTGCAGAAGATGCGGGCGGCCGGCTGCGAGTTCCTGGGCTTCGGCTTCGAGTCCTTCAGCACCCCGGTGCTGCACGCCATGGGCAAGAAGTACGACCAGGGGGAGGTCTCCCGCCTGCTGCACGACATGGACAGCGTCGGCATGCGGTTCTTCAGCAACCTGATCATCGGCCACCCCGCCGAGGGCCGGAAGGAGTTCGCGGACACCGTGCAGTTCCTGATCAGCCACCACCGGCTCTTCACCGAGCCGCCCACCAGCTCCCTGCTCATCGTGCAGAAGAACACCCCGCTCTGGCGGGCCCGGGACTACTGGGGCATCAAGATGGAGGAGGGCGACGCGCTGGGCTGGTGGCTGGAGGCCGGCGGCAACGACCTGGCCGAGCGCCAGTACCGCGCCCAGGTCATGAACTTCTTCTACGAGTCGCTGTTCGCCGTCGGCATCAAGATCACCGACTTCGATACGGACAAGCAGCTGCAGTTGGGCCAGACCGACATCATCCCCCGGACCGCCCAGGCCAACTGAGCCGGGCGACGGTCAGGATCCATCGGCGGCGCACGCGATAGGCTGGCCGCGTGTCCAGCATCGGCGCCATCGTCCTGCTCGTCGTGGCCATCTCCACGGCGATCAGCGTGCACACGGGGCAGGTCCTCTTCGAGTTGACCGGCATGCCGCGCCACAAGGCCTTCTTCCAGGCCCTGAGCTGCTTCACCACCACCGGCTTCACCACGGCGGAGGCCGAGGAGATCGTCAACCACCCGGTGCGTCGGCGCATCGCGATCGTGCTGATGATCCTGGGCAACGTGGGCATCGTCGCCTTCATGGCGGCGGTGGTGGAGACGGCGGTGGCCGAGGGCCTGCAGCAGCTGGGGCAGGACGCCCTGGTCGTGGTCTGCCTGGCGACCCTGGCCTTCATCCTGATCCGGGCCCTGCCGCCCTTTCGCGCCCTCGACCGCCGCCTCCGCATCCTGCTGATGAAGGCCTTTCGCTTCGAGCCCGACCCCACCGAGCAGGTGCTGCGCTACGCCGACGGCTTCGGCGTGGTGAGGGTGGTCGTGCGCCCGGACTCCCCGGTGGCGGGCAAGCGCCTGGAGGCCACGCACCTGGCCGCGCGCCGGCTGGTCGTGCTCGCGATCGAGCGGGACGGACGCAACTACCCCATCCCCGGCCGGCGGGCGCGCATCTGCCAGGGCGATCGGCTGATCTGCTACGGCTCCATCGCCGACGCCGACCGCATCATGAACGGGGAGCGCAACCTGGATCCCGAAGCCTGGGTCCGGCACACGATGGAGATGCCGGCGCTCTCCCCCGCCGACCTGCAGCAGCCCGCCCCGGAGTTCGAGCCCCTGCGGCTGCCCGACGGGACCGAGGTGGACGAGGAGGAGGCGCTGTCCCACGGCTACACGATCATGCGCAAGGCGCTGCAGCGCGAGGAACTCGAGTAGGCATCCGCCCGCCCGCGCACGCCTCGCCGGTCCCGGATCCTCGACTCCAACGGAAGAACGCGCTATCAGTCCGGGTCTTCTGAGCCCCCCGTCGAATGCGTTGTCGCCCCGCTCCGTCCCAGGCTGTGACGAGCCGGAGCAGGCCAGCGGCGGATCCGGATTGCTGATGCTGAGTTCGCGCAGGTTGCCGTGGTTGCTGCTGCTGTCGCTGGCCCTGCTGGTCGGCTGCGACGACGACGAGGTCCCCGATCTCGCGGAGGTCGAGGCCGCGGCCACGCCCACGCCGACCCCGGTGCCGACGCCCACCCCCCTGCCGTGGGTGGAGTCGGACGTCACGGTGAAGTCCGGCCAGGTGATCACCTCGATCCTGCAGGAGCAGGGGCTCGACTACGGCGAAGCCTTGACGCTGGTGAACGCGGCGGCGGACATCCACGACCTGGCGAAGATCCGGGCGGGCGAGGCCCTGACGGTGCGGAGCGATCGGGAGACGGGCGCGCTCATCGGTGTGATCTACCCCCTGGACCGCTTCGGCGAGCGCCGCCTGGTCGTGGAGCGCGGCGAGGCCGGCTGGTCGGCGAGCGAAGAGGCCCGGGAGACCGTGGCGGTCAGCGTGCCCGTGGCCGGGATCGTCAACAGCTCCCTGTGGGGCGCGTGCGACAAGCTCGGCCTGAGCGCGGACACGATCATGGGCCTGGTCGGCGTGTTCGAGTGGGAGATCGACTTCAACACGCAGATCCGCAAGGGCGACAGCTTTCGCATGCTGGTGGAGTCGGTGCGCGACGCGGCCACGGGGGAGCACCTGCGCCACGGCCGCATCCTGGGCGCGGAGTTCACCTCCTCAGGGACCACCTTCCAGGGGTTCCGCTTCGAGGACAGCGAGGGCAAGGTCGGCTACTTCAACGCCGAAGGCATGTCGTCCAAGAAGATGTTCCTGAAGTCGCCCCTGAAGTTCAGCCGCATCTCCTCCAAGTTCTCCCGCAAGCGCTTCCACCCCATCCTCAAGAAGTGGCGCAGCCACAACGGCACCGACTACGCCGCGGGGCACGGCACGCCGGTGCGGTCGATCGGGCGGGGCACCGTGAGCTTCTCGGGCACCAAGGGGGGCTACGGCAGCCACGTGCGGGTGAAGCACAACGGCAAGTACAGCTCGTCCTACAGCCACCTCAGCAAGCGGGCGGTCAAGAACGGGCAGGTGGTCGACCAGGGGCAGCTCATCGGCTACGTCGGCTCGTCGGGGCTGGCCACCGGCCCCCACCTGCACTTCGAGTTCTACGTCGACGGGAAGTACTCCGACTTCCAGCGCCAGAGCTTCCCGCGCACCGAGCCCATCTCCTCCAAGGAGAAGCCGGCCTTCGAGGCCGTGAGGGACGCCCTGCTCCCTGAGCTCCAGGCCGTGCCTCCGGCGGACGCCGCGGCGGGGGGGGACGACGACGACTCCGCGAATGCCCAGCCCGTCGACGCCGATCCCGGGTAATGCTCTCCCCGTGATCTGGCTGATCCTCCTGCTGCTGCCCGCCCCGGCCCAGGCCGACTGGGCCCTGGCGACGGCGCCGAACACCCCGGAGAACGTGGCGCTGTTGCGCGATCTCGGGGCCGGGATCGAGGGCGGCGACCGCGACCGGATCCTCTTCGATCTGCCCTTGGAGGCCCTGCCGGCCGCCCAGGCGCTGCTCCCGCTGGAGCTGCTGTCGGCCGACACCGCGCTGCTCCGGCCCCTCCCGTCGATGGGCGAGCGCGACGTCGAGTACCACGACCCGGAGACGGTGGCCGCCTCCCTGCGCTCCCTGGCCGCGACCTGGCCCGATCTGGCCCGCGTCGTGGACGTCGGCGACTCCGTCCTGGGCCAGGATCTGCTCGCCCTGCTGCTCACCGACCGCCCCTGGGAGCGGGAGGTCGACGAGCCCTCCTTGCGGGTCCTGGGAACCCACCACGGCGACGAGTGGTCCAGCATGGAGGTCCCCCTCGCCCTGGCATGGAGCCTGGCCGAGGCCTACGCCGACGGGGACCCGGGGGTGGTGGAGCTGTTGGATGGCAACGAGCTGTGGATCGCGCCGGTGATCAACCCCGACGGAGTGGACGCCTTCCAGCGCCGCAACGCCCACAACGTGGATCTGAACCGCAACTACGACTACGAGTGGCTGGCGACGTCCTGGTCGGGCCCCGCCCCCTTCTCCGAGCCGGAGACCCGGGCCGTGCGCGCCCTCTCCCTGGCGCGCTCCTTCCACCACAGCCTGTCGATGCACAGCGGGGCCACCAACATCGGCTGGGTCTGGAACTGGGCCCTCACGTCCACCCCCGAGCACGACTTCTTGGGCGCCGCGTGCGCCACCTACGCCGATCAGACCGCCCAGCCGGGCTTCTGGGTGAGCCAGGGGGCCGACTGGTACATCACCCACGGGGACACCAACGACTGGTCCTACGGGGTGCGCGGCGGCCACGACTACACCCTGGAGCTCAGCGACGACAAGGCGCCGCCCGTGGACGAGCTCGCCGACGTGCTGGGCTTCCACGTCGAGCCCAGCCTGCGCTTCCTCCAGTCCGGCGCGTCCACGGGCCTGCGCGGCCGCATCACCGACGACGACGGGCGGCCCGTCGAGGCCCGCTTCCTCTCGCCGCAGGCCGCCTGGCCCGGATTCTCGGACCCGGAGACGGGCGCCTTCGCCCGCCCCCTCCCGCCGGGCACCTACGACCTGCAGTTCCTGGCCGAGGGCCACAGCGCGGTGAGCCGGACGGTGGAGGTGCCGGTCGACGGCGTGCTCTCCATCGACGTCCAGCTCCCGCGCAGCGCTGATCTGGTGGTGGACCGCGTGGAGGGGCTGGAGGCCGCGCTCTGGGGGACCTGGCAGGGCCGCGTCTGCGGGGCCACCTTCGCGGAGATCGTCGGCGCCGGCGGCAGCGCGACCCTGGGTCGGCCCGGCCTCAGCGGACCCCACCCCCTGCCGACCTGGGCCGAGGACGACTGCGCAGTGTTCACGCTGGACGCCGACGTCGTCCCGCCGCCCGAAGTGCCCGAGGGCGAGTGGAGCTGGGCGCTGCGCGACGCCACGGGCGCGGTCCGCGCCTTGCTCCCCCTGGGCGTGCTGCTGGAGGCCGCTGCCCCGGGCTACCGCGTGGACGACGTGGAGCTGGAGGCCGACGAGGGCGGCGTGATCGTGCACGTGCTGGGCGACGACCTGCCCGAGGGCGCCGACCTGCGCTTTGTGGGGCCCCAGGGCCAGCGCCTGCGGCCCGAGCGCCTGCCCGGCGACGCCCCGGACCGCCTGAGGGCGCGGGTGGATCCGACGGACTGGGCCTGGGGGTCCTGGACCCTGCGCGTGTTCGGCAACGGCCACCACGTCGCCCTGGCCGGCGTGCTGGAGGTGGACGGCGACGGCCTGCGAGCCGGCCCCCCACCGTTCCGCCCCTCGGCTCCCCTGGACCGCGCCCCCAAGGGCGAGCCCGACGTGGAGCTCCCCCCCGACGCCCCGCCGGCCGAAGCGGGCGAGGGCTGCGCGTGCTCGAACAGCCGCCCGCCCCCCGCGGGCCTTGTGGCCCTGCTCCCCCTCGCTACCCTGCTGCGCCGAAGGAGCCGCCGATGCGACCGCTGATCCCCCTCCTGGGCCTCTCCCTGATCCTGCCCGCCTGCAGCAAGGCGCCGTCCGACGAGCCGACCTTCAGCGAGGCCGTGCACGCGGTCTACAAGCCCTGCGACCCCGACGAGCTGAAGCTGCGGGCCGCGAGCAAGGGCATGCAGCTGGCGTTCGAGCCCTGCGGCTCCAACAACTTCTCCTGGGCCCGCTGGTCGCCGGACGGGCTGACGCTCTACTACCAGGCCAACCAGGGCGCCTGGGTGCGGCGGGACACGGGGGAGAACTACCCCCTGCGCATCGGCATGCCGCGCAGCAACCCCGCCTGGCTCAACGGGGAGATGCTGGCCTACCCCGACTCCGACGGCCGCAAGATCGGCATCTACCAGATCCGCAGCCACGTCCTGAGCCTGGTGGAGCTGGACGTCGTGCAGCCCGAGCAGCTGACGAAGGGCCGCGGCCCCGACGAGGTCCTCTTCCTGGCCGCCGACGTGCCCGAGGGCAACAAGGACGTCTACCGGTTCTCCGCGGACACCGGCGAGACCGAGCGCGCCTTCGCCTGGTTGACCGCGGGCCTGGAGACCTTCACCTACACCCCGCAGCAGGACGTCGTCTGCTACCGCGAGTTCGGCAGCGAGACGGTCCAGTGCCGCAAGGGCGCCGACGGAGCCGACGTGGTCGACGTGCCGGGACGCAAGCGCGGCTCCCTGTCCTCGGACGGTCGCTACCTGCTGACCGAAGGCGACGGCGTCCCGGTGCCTGTCTACGGCGACGACGAGGTCGGACGAGCCCGCGCCGCCGCGGCCCCCAAGTACATCCCCAAGGAGATCGTGCCGCCCTCCTTCTGGGTGCGGGACATGGTCACCGGCAAGGAGGTCACCTGGGCGGGCGTGCACGGCACCGCGTTCCAGTGGTACGAGGCCGCGCCCTACTTCGGCGCGTTCATGCTCTGGGGCTTCGACGGGGTGGAGACGAACGCCAACATCCCCCTGGTCGACCTGCGCAGCTTCCTCAAGGGCCAGGGCTGGGACGTGCCCATCGGGGTCGAGGCGCCCAAGCCCGACCACGCCACCACCATGAACTGAGCGGCGATCATCGGCGCCCCGCGCGATCAGTCCAGGGGCTGGGAGCGCAGGGCCGATCGCAGCATGCGCAGCCCGCGGGGCTCGCCCACGATGGGCGCCGGCCAGGTCGGCCCCTCCCGGCAGAGCTCCAGCACGCCCGCTCGGGGCTCCAGGCAGCGAAAGCAGGCCCCCAGCCGCTCCCCGGCGGGGTCGTTCAGGTCGCCGGGCAGGGTGCAGTACGAGCCCGTGCTGCGGTCCCAGAAGCCCAGCTTCAGGCCGAAGGACAGGATGCGCAGGTCGAAGCGCTCCGCCAGGGCTGCGCGGTAGCGACCGATCGGCTGCAGGAGGATCGACAGACGCTCCACGGGCACCGGTCCCCCGGCCTCCAGGGCCGGCAACAGGGCCTCGGCCCGGGCGTCCTGTTCGGGCACGAAGAGCGTGATGGTGCCCGCCTTGGCCGCCTCGTCCCAGGTGACCTCCAGCGCCGCGGACTGCGTGATCCCCAGGGCGCCCAGGCGCCGGGACAGCAGATCGATCTGGACGGCGTCGCCCAGGAAGCGGGCGTAGAGGTCCGACAGGCCCACGGGCTGGAAGACGATCGGGGGGCCGGCGGCAGGGAGGGCGCCGTCGTCGGGCAGCTGCTCGGGCACGTCGGGGGTCGCCGCCGCCCCGGGCGCGCCCGTCGCCGGGGTGGGCGAGGCGGCG
>CALCXL010000164.1 GCA_937907595.1 uncultured Pseudomonadota bacterium | reverse complement strand
TGACCCGCTGGCTCTACCGCCACTACTTCCGCACCGAGGCCCACGGGATCGAGCACGTGCCCGCCGGCCGCGTGCTGCTCATCGCCAACCACGGCGGCCAGTTTCCCTTCGACGGCCTGGTCGCCGGCACCGGGGCGATCCTGGAGGCGGACCCGCCGCGCATCGTGCGCGCCATGGTGGAGCGCTGGGTCCCCACCCTCCCCTTCGCCTCCACGCTCTTCGCCCGCTGCGGGCAGATCGTCGGCAACCGCGAGGACTGCCGCAAGCTGCTGGAGAACGACGAGTGCGTGCTCGTCTTCCCCGAAGGCGTGCGCGGATCCGGCAAGACGGTCTGGCATCGCTACGAGCTCCAGCGCTTCGGCCTGGGCTTCATGCGACTGGCACTGGAGACGGGGGCACCCATCGTGCCCGTGGGCATCGTCGGCTCGGAGGAGTCGATCCCCAGCGTCTACGACGTCAAGCCCCTGGCCCGGCTCTTCGGCGCCCCCTACCTGCCCCTGCCGGCCACCCTCCCCCTGCTCGGCCCCCTGGCCTACCTCCCCCTGCCGACGAAGTTCCTGCTGCACTTCGGGCAGCCCATGCGCTTCGAGGGCGATCCCGACGCGTCGGACGCGGAGGTCTCCGACAAGGTAGAGCAGGTCAAGACCGCGCTGAACGGGCTGATCCAGGAGGGTCTGCGCAAGCGCAAGGGGATCTTCGCCCCGTGAGCCCCCGCCTCCCCGCCGAGTCCAAGCGCACCGTCCTGATCACCGGCGTGTGCGGGGGCGTCGGCCGCGTCCTGCTGCGCTACCTGCTGGAGCACACCCGCCACCCCATCGTCGGCCTGGACAAGCGCAACTGGGTGCTCGATCGGCCCGACCGTTTCGACTTCCGCCGCGTGGACCTGCGGCGCGGCACGGCCGAGGACGTCATCCGCACCGTCAAGCCCTGGGCGGTGGTGCACCTGGCCTTCGTCTCCGACCAGAGCGTGGGGCGCGACCGCCGGCACGAGATCAACGTGCAGGGCACCCAGCGCATCCTCTCCTGGTGCCTGCGCTACGGCGTGAGGAAGGTGGTGGTGCTCAGCCGCGCCTCGGTCTACGGCGCCCGGCCCGACAACCCCTCGCAGATCACCGAGGACATGCCGCTGCGGCTGGGCGCGGCGTACTCCGAGCTCAACGACCTGGTGGAGTTCGATCACCTCTGCCGCTCCTGGATGTGGGAGCACCGCGGCGTGGAGATGGTCCTGCTCCGGCCGGTCAACATCGTCGGACCGAACATCCGCGAGGGCATGCTCTACCGCTTCCTGCAGGGCAACCCGGTGCTCACGGCCCTCGGCTTCGATCCCATGATGCAGCTGGTGCACGAGGAGGACGTCATCCAGGCCATCCGCCTGGGGCTGCGCCCCGAGGCTCGCGGCATCTACAACGTGGTGGGCGCTGGCGCGCTCCCCCTCAGCGCCCTGCTCCGGGCCCTGGGGCGACGGCGCGTGCCCGTGCCCCACCCGCTGCTCCGCCTCGCCGACGGCATGGCGTTCAGCGTCGGCCTGTCGAAGCTCCCCGCCCACGCCATCGACTTCCTGCGGTTCGGCTGCGTGGTGGACGGCCAGCGGATCCGGGACGACCTGGGCTACGCCTGCGCCTACGACCTGCATCAGACGATCGCTGCCGTGCCCATGGACGCCGCGATCGTCGAGTAGACGCGGCGACGCGCCAGGGTCGGCGCGCATCCCCCTCGCTGCGGGCTTCCGCTCCACCCGCTGCGGACGGCCGCCCATCGCAGGCCCCGCTGCGCTCCCGTCGAGCACCGATCTTCCACCCACAAGCTGCCCCCGCGGGGGGCGCCAAAGGCGCCTGGATCGTCGTGCATCGCCACGGAGTCCAGGTCTTGCGGGGGGGGGGCGTCGCTGCGGCGCAGGCTCGCAGGAGGCGTCGGCATCAGGACTTATCCACATGTTGTCCACATTCCCATGCACTGGCATAGAACTGCCATGAGCGCCGCCCAACCCGGGCCCTGATCTGCCCGAATGCATAGAATACATA
>CALCXL010000163.1 GCA_937907595.1 uncultured Pseudomonadota bacterium | reverse complement strand
GCCCAGCCCCTTCGATCCCCCCGCCGGCGACTCTGAGCCCGAGCCGGATCCCGACGTGCCCAGCCCCTTCCTCCTGCCCCAGGAGGTCGCCCGATGAGCCGCCTGCTGTTCCCCCTGCTGCTGCTCGCCCTCGCCTGGCCCCAGGCTGCCCAGGCCACGGACCTCAACTGCAACGGCATCGAGCAGAACGACGAGCTGGAGGTCGACCTCCTGGACCCCGTCTGCCTGGCCAACGCCGACGAGGACGGCAACCCCTGGCCCAACCAGGACTTCTACATCTGGTACGAGGACTTCGGCTGCACCTACCCCGTCGCCGTCAACAACGACCTGGACAGCGACGGCCTGGGCGAAGGCATGGTCGCGGTCGTCGACCCGGAGACCGGCGCCAACGCGGTCGTGTTGCTGCTCTGCGACAACTGCCAGGGGATCTTCAACCCCGACCAGTTCGACACCGACGGCGACGGGGCAGGGGACCCCTGCGACAACTGCGTGGAGATCCCCAACCCCTTCCAGATCGACGACGACGAGGACCTGATCGGGGCCACCTGCGACAACTGCGTGGAGGTCCCGAACTTCGATCAGGCCGACGTCGACGCCGACGGGCTGGGCGACGTCTGCGACAACTGCCCCCTGACCCCCAACCCCGACCAGGCCGACACGGACCAGGACGGCGTGGGGGACGCCTGCGACGTCTGCCCCCTGCTGGTGGACCCGGCCCAGGCCGATCACGACGACGACGGGGTGGGGGACGGCTGCGACAACTGCCCCTTCGCGGACAACGCCGGCCAGACGGACAGCGACGCCGACAGCGTGGGCGACGCCTGCGACAACTGCGCCTTCGTGCTCAACCCCAGCCAGTCCGACGTGGACGGTGACGGCGACGGCGACGTCTGTGACGGCTGCCCCCAGCAGGCCGACCCGGAGCACCTGGACGCGGACGGCGACGGCACCGGGGATGCCTGCGACAACTGCCCCGACGCCTTCAACCCCACCCAGAGCGACACCGACGGCGACACCGTCGGCGAGCTCTGCGACTCCTGCCCCGGCCTCTTCGACCCCGAGCAGGGCGATCGGGACGAGGACGGCGTCGGCGACCGCTGCGACAACTGCTCTGGGGAGCCCAACACCCTGCAGCGGGACGGCGACGTCGACCAGGTCGGCGACGCCTGCGACAACTGCCCCGAAGACTGGAACCGCGACCAGGCCGACAACGACGGCGACGGGGTGGGCGATCTGTGCGACAACTGCCCTTCGGCGCCGAACCCCGATCAGGCCGACGCGGACGAGAACGACATCGGCGACGAGTGCGACGTCGGCATCGTCTGGCGCGGGGCCGGCTGGAAGCTCTGCGACGGCTGCGTGGTCAATGGCCGCGTGGCCCCCGGAGCGCGCCCCCTGGCGCTGGTGCTGGGGCTCTGGCTTGTGGGCCGTCGACGGAGGAGGGAGCGCGCGTGAACCGGTCCGCCCTGTTGCTGCTCCCGCTGCTCGTCGCATGCAGTGAGACCACGATCATCCAGCCTGATTACAGCGTGTTCGACGAGTTCTTTCAGGAGTCACCTGAACAGGTGGACGTGCTGCTGATCGTCGACAACTCCTGCTCCATGCTGGCCGAGCAGGAGAAGCTGGCCACGGAGTTCGAGGCCTTCGTGGAGTTCTTCCACGTCGCCCAGACCGACTTCCACATCGGCGTCACCACCACGGACATGTACGTGCAGGGCGGCGCGCTGTTGGGCAACCCCTACTTCATCACCGCCACCACCCCGAACCCCGGGGAGGTCTTCCGCAACAACGTGCAGGTGGGCGCCGGCGGCTCGGGCTTCGAGCGCGGCTTCGAGGCCGCCTGGTCGGCGCTGTCCCCGTCCCTGCGCAACAACCTCAACGCCGGCTTCTACCGGGACGAGGCGGCCCTGGCCGTCATCTACGTCTCCGACGAGGACGACGCCTCCCCCTACGCCGTGCGCGACTGGACCGACGCCTTCTGGGACTTCAAGGGCCAGCGGGAGCGCGGCATGTTCACGGCCTCGGCGCTGGTGGGCGTGCACCCGGTCACCCTGCAGCCCGCCTCCTGCGGCCGCAGCCTCGACGACGTCTTCGCCGGCGCCGACGACGCGCCCCGCTACTGGGACATGGTCCACGAGACGGGCGGGGTCATCCGCTCCATCTGCGAGTCGGACTTCAGCGAGGTCGTCAACGAGATCGGCCTCAACGTGTCGGGCCTGCGCGATCGCTTCGACCTGGCCGGCATCCCCCGGGACGACCTGGTGCAGCTGACGATGTGGATCCCCGGCACCCCGGGCTACCTGGGCGACGGCGTCGTCGTGCCGCCGGCGGGCCTGGAGGAGGACGGCTCCTTCGCCTGGGTGCTGGAGTCCGACGACCAGCTCGCCTGGATCCGCTTCACGGACCCCGAGTCGTTGCCGCCCCTGAACACCCGCATGCTCGCGGAGTACGAAGATCCCCAGTTCCGTGGCTACTGAGCTCCCCCGTCCCTGGTCCCGCGCGCTGCTGAGCGGGACCCTCCTGCTGGCCTTCGCCCTGGCCACGGTGCCCGGCTGCGACGACGGCACCGTCTCCTGCGAGCGGCCCATCGACTGCACGGATGCGGATGAGTCGGGGCTCGACCGCATCTGGGAGTGCGTGGAGAACACCTGCGAGGCCCGGCCCTGCGCCACCAGCCCCGACTGCCCCATCGGCTACGCCTGCGCGGAGCTCCCCCCCGAGGAGGGAGAGGAGCGCACCGGCCAGGAGCCGCGGTTCTGCTCGGAGGGCTGCACCCGGGACACCGACTGCCGCGCCGACGAGTTCTGCCGCGCCGGCACCTGCACCAAGCGCCCCTGCCGCAGCGGCAACCTGGACTGCGGGGTGGGGGAGATCTGCGACTCCAGCACCGGCGAGTGCGTCTTCGCCGGCTCCCCCTACTGCCAGGAGTGCGACCCGCAGTTCAACCAGCTCCTGGAGGAGGGCTGCCAGGTCAGCGCCGTCACCCACGCGGGCTGCGGGGACGGCAACTTCTGCCTGGCCTTCGGCGCGCAGCCCACCTGCGGGGTGCCCTGCGGCTCCAACGCCGACTGCCCCGGTGGCTTCTCCTGCGGCTACATCCTGCGGGAGTTCCTGGGCTGCCCGAACGACTGGCAGATCATCGGCCCCTTCTGCACCTCGGACCTCTGCCGAGAGCTGCTCTGAGCCAGCCCTTCGTCCAGGGCCGCTTCGAGGATCTGCCGGCGCGGCCCCGTCGGGCGCACCCCTACTTCGAGGCACCCAGCCACCGCGTGGAGCTGGACAGCCGGCCCTTCGGTCGCATGAGCGCCCACGTCACCGTGACGGGGCAGGGGCCTCCGCTGCTGCTGGTGCACGGGCTGATGACCACCAGCTACTCCTGGCGCTACATGCTGGAGCCCCTGGGTCGTCACTTCACGCTCTACGTCCCCGACCTGCCCGGAGCTGGCCGCAGCGACGGCCCCCTCGGCGCCCGCTACAGCGTGCAGAACCTCGGCACATGGTTGGGCGAGCTCCAGCAAGCCCTGGGCATCGTGGGCTGCGCGGTGGTGGGCAACAGCCTGGGCGGGGCCATCTGTGCGGCGGCCCTGGCGCAGCGCCCGGCGTCGATGGAGCGCCTGCTGATCCTGCACGCGCCGGGCTTCGCCGAGGCCCGCCTCTGGCTGCTGCAGGCGGCCCTGGCCCTGCCCGGCAGCCAGAGCCTGCTCGGGTGGCTCATCCGCCGCGCGCCCCTGCGCTGGGCCCACCGCAACGTGCACTACTGGGACGAGTCCCTCAAGTCCCTGGAGGAGGCGGAGGAGTACGGGCGCCCCCTGGCGGCCCCCGGAGGCGCCGAGGCCTTCTGGCACCACTTGAAGGAGGCCGTGAACCCCAGGAGTTTTCAGCGGTTGCAGGCCGATCTTCGAGCGTTGACCGATCATCCGCCGATCCGCCTGCTCTACGCCCGGCGCGATCCCATGGTGCCGCCCCGGCTGGGGCCTCGATGGAAGCAGAGCCTGCCGGCGGCCGACCTGCTGTGGATCGAGGAGGGCTCGCACTTCGCCCACGTCGACGCCCCCGACGCCTTCCTGGCCGCGACGCTGCCCTTCCTGGGCGTGCGGGGTTGAGCCTCCGCGCCGGGACGCCGATCAGCGGCCGGGCAGCGCGTCGAAGGCCATGAGGGCCGGGATCTCCTGGGGCTCGATGCCCCCGCCCACCAGCAGCTGCAGGATCGACTGGCGGAGCCGGGTGACCTCCACCGCGTAGAAGTCCGGCGCGGCGGTGTTGCGGAGCTGGTGCTTGCGAAAGGCCAGGGTGGTCGCGGCGCGCACGTAGGCGCGGTGGTCCATGGTGCTGGGCAGCCAGCCCGGCAGGCTGCGCTTGCGGTAGGCACCCAGGAAGGCCAGGTGCTCCGGCGGGATCACCCCCAGGTCCACCTCCTCCTGGAGCTCCCGCTGCAGGATCCCCTTCTCGTCCAGCAGGCAGAGCTGGAAGATCCCGAACAGCACGCCGAACTCCAGGGGAAAGAGCACGAAGTCGAGCAGGCCCAGCGCCACCGAGCCCGCCGCGCCAGCGGCCAGGAGCTCGTTCCACAGCGCGTGGATGCCGATGGCCAGCCCCATGCCCGCCGGCAGCACCAGGAAGCGGCTCCAGCCCCGTCGGAACTTCGCCCAGCCCAGGGACGCCCCCACGACCGACGTGGCCGCCGCGTGCATCAGCGCGGAGTAGAGGGACCGCAGGGCGACGAGCAGGGCGAAGGCGAGCAGGTCGCCGCCCTGGGCCGCGTGGCTGAAGTAGAACAGGTTCTCCGTCATGCCGAAGCCCAGGCCGGCCGCGGCGCCGTAGACGAAGCCGTCCGTGGTGTTGTCGAAGTGGTGGCTGGTGACGATCAGCAGCAGCACCAGCGCCTTGGCCGGCTCCTCGATGAGCGGCGCCAAGCGCATCATCTCCACCACCGTCATGCCCTGGGCTCCGCTGGTGGCCGCGTGCGACGTCACCAGGGCCAGCACCGCGCCGCCGCCGGCGCCCCACAGGAACGCCAGGCCGAACAGCCAGAGGGGCTCGCGGTCGTAGCGGTCCATCCACCAGATCAGCCACAGAAAGGCCAACACCGGCAGGACTGCGCAGGGCACGGAGAGCGCCACGAGCATCTTCGATCGGCGCCTCCGGCCCCAGGCACCGCGCCCGGCAGGCCAGTGTAGCGGCCCGGACCCCCCGAACGCCGAACCAGCGCTCCGGGAATCCGCTAGGATTCGGCCGCTTTTCGGGTGACGTCGCGCCCGAGCGAGGAGGAGAGATGAAGCTGGGCATCCCCCGTGAGGTCCACCCTGGAGAACGCCGCGTCGCGGCCACGCCGGACACGGTGCGCAGGCTGCGCAAGCTCGGGTTCGACGTCTACGTCGAGTCCGGAGCGGGCGACGGCGCCCGGTTCTTCGACGACATGTACGCCGGCGCAGGCGCCACCCTCGTGGAGGGGAGCCGGGAGCTGTGGTCCGGCGTGGACTACATCCTCAAGGTGCGGCCCCCCGAGGAGCACCCCGGCCTGGGCGTGCACGAGGCCGACCTGCTGCCCGAGGGCAGCGGCCTGATCTCCCTGGTCTTTCCGGGGCAGAACAAGGAGCTGATCGACCGCCTGGCCGCCCGCAAGGCCACCCTGCTGGCCCTGGACTGCGTGCCGCGCATCTCCCGCGCCCAGAAGATGGACGTCCTGTCGTCCATGGCCAACATCGCCGGCTACCGCGCGATCATCGAGGCCAGCCACCACTTCGGCAGCTTCTTCTCCGGCCAGATCACCGCCGCGGGCAAGACCCGCCCGGCCCAGGTGCTGATCATCGGCGCGGGCGTCGCGGGGCTGTCGGCCGTCGCGGCGGCCCGGGGCCTGGGCGCGGAGGTGCGCGCCTTCGACACCCGCAGCGCAGCCCGGGAGCAGGTCCAGAGCCTGGGCGCCCGCTTCCTGGAGGTGGACTTCGAGGAGGAGGGCGGCACGGCCTCGGGCTACAGCAAGGTCATGTCCCCCGGCTTCATCGCCGCGGAGATGGCGCTCTTCCTGGAGCAGGCGAAGGAGGTGGACATCATCGTCACCACCGCGCTCATCCCGGGCAAGCAAGCTCCGCTGCTGATCACCGAGGAG
>CALCXL010000162.1 GCA_937907595.1 uncultured Pseudomonadota bacterium | reverse complement strand
GCCGCCCTGGACGTCGCGACCACCCTGGAGGAGTTGGGGGCGACGGTCTCCATCCTGGACCACGGCGTCTCCCTCTGGAACCACGACGCCGACGGCGTGCCCCTCTCCCCCTGGGACGCCGGCGAGCCCGTCTCCTTCGGCTTCCTGCAGCTGATCGTCGACCTGGAGGCGGTGCGCGACGCCTGGATCGCCGACTTCGACAACCCCACCCGCATCATCGTGCTCGGCCACTCCCACGGCGTGGTGTGGGCCCACCTGGCCATGCAGCTGGTCATCGACGCGCCGGTGGACGTGCTCATCGATCTGGACGGCGACGTGGAGGGATGGGACTACGCCGGGCCCATCGGCGTGTCGGTGGACAACTGGGACCAGATCCTCGTGGACTACACCAACGCCAACGGCCTGAGCTGGCCCTTCGACGTCTGGGCCGTGCGGGACGCCTGGAGCGTGGACGGCGTGCCGACCCTCATGGACATCGAGGACGTGGTGCCCGCGTCAGCCACCCTCAACCTGGAGGTCTGGGGCTCCGGCCTCCTGCTCCGGGACCAGAACCCGAACCTGCGCCTGGACGGCAGCGACACGGACATCCTCCGGCTGGAGACCACCCTCAGCCACGAGGCCCTGGCCCGCAGCGGCACCGAGTCCACCGCCTGGATCGCCGAGCAGCTGACCGCCTTCTACGGCCAGTAGCAGGGGCGACGTCCTGCTATCTTGAGTTCATGGCGCGGATTGTCATCGCGATTCCCCACGGCTCCATCGACCTCCCCCCGGACCTCGAGCCGCCCTTCGCACCGCACGTCGACCCGACCTTCCTGCGCCGGGAGTCCGACGCCTGGACGGGCGAGATCTACGACGTGCCCGGCACCAGCCGGCTCCGGTACCCATGGCACCGCTTCGTCGCGGACCCGAACCGCTCGGAGCGGCAGAAGACCGAGGGCGGCGTGGTGCCGGACCTGGACTTCGAGCTTCGGCGTCTCTACCCCGTCGGCGTCGAGCTCACGGCCGCGCAGCGCATGGAGCGGGTCAAGCAGCACCACCGGCCCTACCACGCGTTGGTGGCCCTGGCGGTGGGGGAGCCGGGCGTCAGCTTCTTCCTGGACGCCCACTCCATGGCCGAGGTCGGTCCACCCCGGGGGCCGGATCCCGGGGAGCGTCGACCGGACGCCGTCCTGTCCAACCTGGGCGGTCCCGACGGCGAGCCCATCGGCGACGGCACCCCGACCACCTGCCCGGCCGACCTCACCCGCTTCGCCGCGAGCCGCCTGGAACACCACCTGCTCACGCTGCCGGCTCCCGCTCACGCTGACGACGACGCCCCCGAGGGCAGCGTCTGGCTCAACGATCCCTTCCCCGGCGGCTACGGCGTGCAGACTCACGCCAACGTCGGCCAGGGCGTGCCGGGGCTGCAGGTGGAGCTCAACCAGCGGCTCTGGCTCGACGCGAAGAGCTTCGAGCCCCTGGCGGGCCGCGTGGAGTGGCTGAACCGGGTGGCGACCGCGTGGTGCCGCGACATCGAGCGGCGGCTCACCAACCGGGAGTGGGGCGGCGAGTAGCGGACCGGCGCTCAGCCGAAGACGCGGCGCACCACCTGGGCGTAGTCCTCGCACGCCTGCTCCCAGCGGAGGCACGCGCCGTCGTGCACCTCCTGCCGCCCGGCAACCCAGACGTCGGAGACCAGGCGCGGATGGCCGCCCAGGGCCAGCGCCGAGAAGAGGGCTCCGGCCGCGCCCGGCGTGCACGCGATCCCGGCCAGGGACGGGTCGTCGATGCGCAGGGACACCAGGTCCGCCCGGCTGCCCTTCTGGATCCCCCAGCCTGGCAGGCCCGCGGCGCGCGCCCCGCCCCCAGTCGCCGCTTCGAAGAGGGCCGGGGCCACGGAGCCACCCGGTCCGTCGGCGAGCACGTTGCGGCTCCGGGTGCGCAGGCGCTCGCCGTCCTCCAACATGCGGAGCTCGGCGAAGGGGTCGATGCGCACGTGGGAGTCCGTGCCGATGGACAGGCTCACGCCGGCGGCGCGCAGGTCGATCAGGTTCGGCAGGCCGTCGCCCAGGTTGCGCTCGGTCGTCGGGCAGATGCAGGCCCCCGCGCCCGCCTTGCCCAGGCGCTCGGCGTCCCCGGGGGCCAGGTGGGTGGCGTGCACGGCCGTCAAGCGTGAGTTGAGCAGGCCGACGTCGCCAAGCAGCTCCACGGGGCTCATGCCGTGCTCGGCCCGGCACTCATCATTCTCCCGCGTCTGCTCGGCGACGTGGCAGTGCACGGGGCGGTCGCCGGCCAGGTCCGCCAGCCCCTCCAGGTAGCTGCGATCGAGGGCCCGCACCGAGTGCGCCGCGATGCCGCTGCTCACGATGCGGCCCTGGGGCAGCGCGGCCTCGGTGGCCTCCAGGTGCCGCGCGAAGGTGTCCACGTCCCGGTCCACGAAGCGCAGCTGCTGGGGGTTCGGCGGCTGCCCGGGCCCCGAGCGCTGGTACGCGACCCGCAGGAGCGTGATGCCGATGCCCGCCGCCTCCGCGCCCGCCACCACCCGACGCGCCAGCTCCGCAGGATCGGCGTAGGGCCGACCGCCCGGCTGGTGGTGCAGGTAGTGGAACTCGGTGACGTGGGTGAAGCCGGCCAGCTTCATCTCCAGGAAGGCGAAGCGGCTGACCACCTCCAGCTCTTCGGGCGTGAGCACGTCCGTGACGCGGTACATCGTCTCACGCCAGCTCCAGAAGTCGTCCCCCGACCTGCCGTGCGCCCGCTGCTCGGTGCGGCCCCGCAGCAGGCGCTGGAAGGCGTGGGAGTGGGCGTTGACGAAGCCGGGGAGCAGGATGCGCCCGCGCAGCCGCTTGACGCTGGGCGCGTGCCGGGCCTGGTGCTCAAACGCCGGGGACACCGCGGCCCGTTCGGCCAGCGGCTTGTCGGCCGCGCAGTCCGCCTGCTCCACCGATTCGATCCGGCCGTCGCGGCCGATGCGAACCACCACCCCGGGCCGAAGCTCGCCGTCGATGAGGGTCAGGTCGGCCTGGAGGGTGCGGCGCATGCCGACGGTACGATACTCACCCCGGCACCGGCCGCAATGGGGCACGCCCACGATCCGGCCGGCCCGATCGCAGCTCCAACCGGGCGCGGACCCGCCGTCACGGCAGCAGGGACCGCAGCATCCGACCCAGGAAGCCCAGCTCGCCGGGGGACATCGACGCCGCCCACCGTCGCAGGTCCGGGCTGGCGTCCTGGCGCACGATCGCTCCAGCCAGCCGCAGGTTGGCCTCCTGCCCCCTCAGGTCGGCGTGCGCCAACAGGAGCGCGCTCGCCTGGTCCAGGGCGTCGACCGCCTCCGAACGACGACCCTCCAGCGCCCGGGCCGCCGCCAGACAGAGCCAGACTTCCTGGGTCTCGGTCGCCGGCGCCGACACCGCCGCTTGCGCCGCCTGCTCGAAGAGCGCCGCCGCCCCGGGTCGCGCTCCCACCAGCCGCGCCAGCCCGCGCAGGAAGCTGGAGCGAGACGCGCCCTCCGCCCTTCCGTGCTCCCATCGCTCCTGCATCTTCACACCCTCCTCTTCGGCCTCCCGGCCCCGCCCCTGCTCCACCCGAAGCAGGGCGAGGGTGCGGTGGATCGACGAAGGGCCGTGGCTGGGGAACCGCCGCCGTTCCAGCTCCAGACCCTCCTCGCACCAGGCCTCAGCTCGATCCAACGCGCCCTCCTCAAGCGCGGCGTGGGCGAGCATGGAGAGGATGCGCGCGCGCTCCAGGGGCCAGGGGAGCTCGCTCGCGGCGTCCAGTCCGTCGACGAGCTCCCGGGTCGCCTCCTTCCAGTTGCGTGTTGCAAGCAATTCGACGCCGAGGTGGAGGTGGGACCGGACCAACGCCGCCCGGCAGCCCCCGATCTGGGCGACGACCACCGCCTGCCGGTACGCGGCCAGAGCCGCCCCGACGCCTGCGCGACGCCGAGCCGTTGCGCCGATCGCCATCCAGACCCGGGCGTGCAACTCGGGCTCCTGCCTCGCCTCCAGCAGCGTGCATGCCCGCTGCAGCGTGGTCTCCGAGGCCTCGAGCCGCCCCTGACGAAGCAGCGCCTGCCCCATCAGCAGGTGACCGAAGGCCTCCAGACCCGGGTCCCTGGAGCCACGCGCCCGGTCCCGCCCCCGCGCCGCCCGTTGGAGGAACTCCGCCGGGGCCAGGGAAGCGCGACCCGCCCGCGCCCGCAGCAAGACGGCCCGGGCGTGGAGCGCCTGATCGCCGCTGGCCTCGGCCCAGGCCTCCGCCTGGTCCAACAGCTCGAACACCTCCTGCGACGGCCGGGTCCACTGCGTCGCGCGCCAGAGGCCCAGGTGCAAGCGGGCGGCCAGGGAGGGGGCGCTGCGTCGAAGCCGCCGCGAGGTCGCGCGGACGTCCTCCCGCAGGGACTCCAGCCCCTCCATCGCTTCGTCGGGATGCATGCCGTCCAACTCCCGGGCAAGCACCTCCACCCGCTTGACCAACCAGCCCTGCTGGCGGCTCCGCGTCGCCTCCTCCTCCCCCGCGCGCACCAGCCGACGCAGAGCCGACTCCCGCACCGCCACCGGCAGCTCATAGCGCTGCGGCCGCTTCGACCCCGACGACGAGCAGGAGCGCAGCAGCCCCGAGGCGCAGAGGCTCTGCAGCAGCCCCGGTACGAACAGCCCGGGGTCGCCGACGGCCTGGGCCTCGGCCAGCCCGATCTCCCCACACCACACCGACAGCGCGCGCAGCAGGCGGGAGGTTCCCGGCGCGAGCAGGGCCCAGGAAGCGTTGAGGGCGGCGTCCAGGGACGAGGGTGCCGCGCCGGCGAGGGGCCGGCCCCACTCCAGCGTCTCCAGCAGCCGACGATCGCCCACCGCCGTCGCCTGGCCCGCCGCCAGCTCCAGGGCCAGGGGGTTGCCGTCCAGGCGCCCCACCAGCCGGGAGAGCACTGGGGCCCCCTCCCCCGCCGCGCGGCGACCCATCCGGCCCGCGAACACCCGCTCGGCCTCGGCCGACGCCAGGGGCCCCAACACCACCTCGCCGGCCCCCCGGCTGCCCAACCGGCCGCGGCTGGCGGCCACCAGACCCACGCCCGGCACGTCGGCCTCGAGCCGGGCCAGCAGCCGAAACACCTCGGGCCCCACGCCGTCCGCGTCGTCCAGCAGGAGCAGGGACCGACCCCAGCCTCGGATGGCCTCGATCAGGCTCGGAAGGCCGCTGGGACCCGACGTCCCGGACAGGGACAGGCCCAGGGCCAGGGCCAGGCGCGAGCCGATCTCCTCGAGGTGGGCGACCCCGGCCAGGGAGACCATCCACACCCCGCCGGGCCACACCTGCTGCGCCACCGCCTCACGGGCCGCCAACTCCACCAGAAAGCGGCTCTTGCCGATGCCGGGCAAGCCCCGCACCAGCACGGCCCGGCCCGCTCGCAGCTCGGAGGTCGTTCGCCGCAAGGAGTCGACGCGGCCGACGAACAGCCCCTGCGGCGCGGGCACGTTGCTGCGGTGGGGGGAGGTCGGCGCCTCCAGGGGCGCGAAGAGCACGCCGTCGTCGGTGGTGAGCAGGTGGCGCGGGTGGCTGGGGTCCTGCTCCACCTTGTGCCGCAGTCGCGACAGCGCCGTGCGCACCCGGCCGGTGTCCAGCCCGCGGCCCCAGAGGGAGCGCAGCAGGCTCTGGACCGGCACAGGCTCGCCGGGGTGCTCCAGAAGCAAGCGCAGGAGCTCGGCCTCGCGGTCGCCCAGGGTGCTCTCCTCGCCCAGGGTGCGCACCGTGCGCTTGTGCAGGTCCACCCAGCCGGCCTGGGTGGGGATCCGCCCGTGCACGGCCGCCGGTCGACCCCGCCGGGCCTCGTACCGGTAGCCCAGGCCGCGGTGGGTCACCAGGTAGAGGGGGTTCGCAGCGTCCGGTTCGATCTTCACCCGGAGCCGCGACACGGCGATGTCCAGGGTGCGGGTCGGCACCCGATCGGGCACGCCCCAGACCTCCCTCAGCAGCTCCTGTCGGGAGATGATCCGCCCCGCGTTCTTGACGAAATAGGCGAGCAGGCGCTGCTCCAGCCCGGTGAGCGCCTCCGTCCGGCCGTCCGCGTGACGCACCACACGTAAGCCCGTCCCCTGACCCAGGCCGCGCCGGCCTCGCTCCGTCGGCAA
>CALCXL010000161.1 GCA_937907595.1 uncultured Pseudomonadota bacterium | reverse complement strand
GGCCTACAGCGCGTCCCTGGACAAGGCGCTGGACGCCGCGGAGGCCTCGGCCGTCGACGCGTCGTCGTGGCGCCTGCTGGCCGACGATCAGCTCAGCAACGTCGGCCTGCCCGCCCTGGAGGCCGCCAACGCGCAGGACCGCGCCCGGCGCGAGCAGCTGGACCGCCTGCGCACCCACTCGGGGCTGCTGGCCCGCTACCTGCGCGCCCTGGCCAGCCTGGTAGACAGCGACCTCCCGAAGGAGGCCACCCGCCGCATCGAGGCCATCTGGACCAGCACCGCCAACCTGGGCCAGGCGTTGGTGGGCTCGCCCGTCTTGCCCCCGGCCCAGATCGCCTCCAAACCCATCGAGCAGCTGGTGGACCAGGCCATGCACAAGCGCGTGCGGGACCACCTGGGCCGCCACGGCCCCGACCTGCACGCGGAGTTCGTCCTGCAGGAGGCGGTGCTGACGTCGCTGGCCCGCGCCGTCGCCCACGAGCGCGACCTGGCCCGGCAGGCGGCGCTGCAGCACGCGGTGGTGCTCCCCCTCATCGACGACGTGCCCATCGCCGCCCCCGAGCAGTGGGTGACCCAGCGCCGCACCTGGCTGCTGGCCGACGACGAGCCGAAGGACCTGCGCGACGCCCGCAAGGCCGCCCGGGCCCTGCGCATCGCGTTTGAAATGCTGCTGGAGGGCACCCTGGACGCCGCGGGCGCCGCCGATCTGGAGGCGGAGGTCACCAGCCCGGGCCTGCTCGCGGGCGTGGAGGTGGAGTCATGACGCGCGACGATCTCATCGACCGGCTGCGGGCCTCGGAGGCCAGCCTCTACAGCCCGCACCTGCAGAACCTCTACCTGGACAGGTCCGACGACGACCGCGCCGCCTTCGTGCAGATGCGGCAGGCCATCGCCAACCTGGTCAACCAGGTGACGACCCTGGAGCTGAGCGCGCTCAACGACCGGCTGACCGCGCACGACATGATCCTCCAGGGCGCCCTGGAGGAGATCCAGGAGGCCCTGGCCGACGCCAGCGAGGCCAAGACCACGCTGCTCCGGGTCAGCACCGCCGTGGGCGTCATCTCCGGGCTCACCGGCGCCGTCGGGAGCTTCTTCCTGCAGTGATCGATCGGCGCCCGCCGGGGTCGATTTCAACGCGCGCCGAAAAAGTTGACACCCAGTGCCATAACTGGTGTCCTTCGATCATGACGCTCCCCCCACGCATCGCCGACGAAGCCGCCCTGTTCTCCCGCATGGAGGCCTTCCGGGCCGGGGACCTGCCCTGGAGGGACGGCCGCGCCTGGGCCCTGGTCTACGGGGTGCCCGAGGACGTGGAGCGGGTCGGCAAGCGGGCGTACATGGCGTACCTGAGCGAGAACGGCCTGGACCCCACGGTCTTTCCCAGCGTCATGCAGATGGAGAATGAGGTGGTGGCGATCTGCCTGGGCCACCTGGGCGCGCCCGACGGGGCGGTGGGCAACTTCACCACCGGCGGGACCGAGAGCTGCATGATGGCCGTCAAGGCGGCCCGGGACCGCGCGCGGGCCCTCAAGGGCATCACCGAGCCGGAGCTGATCCTGCCGGTCACGGCCCACGCCGCCTTCCACAAGGCGTGTGAGTACTTCTGCGTCAAGAAGGTGCTGGTGCCGGTGGACCCCGTGACCTTCGTGGCCGACGTGGCCGCCATGGAGGCCGCGATCACCCCGAACACGATCCAGCTGGTGGGCTCGGCGGTGTCCTACGCGCACGGCGTGGTCGACCCCATCGTCGAGCTCGGGCAGCTGGCCTTGAAGCACGACTTGCTGCTGCACGTCGACGGCTGCATCGGCGCCTTCCTGCTGCCGCTCTTCGCCGAGTTGGGGGCCGAGGTCCCGCCCTTCGACTTCTCCGTGCCCGGCGTGACGTCGATGTCCATGGACCTGCACAAGTACGGCTTCTGCCCCAAGCCCAGCTCGGTGGTGCTGTACCGCGACCGCGCGCTGCGCAAGCACCAGATCTTCAGCTGCGCCGACTGGACCGGCTACACGGTGGTCAACCCCACGTTCCTGTCCAGCCGCAGCGGCGGGCCGGTGGCGGCGTCCTGGGCGGTGCTCAACTACATCGGCCGCGAGGGCTACCTGGACCTGGCGAAGGGCATGCTCGAGGGCACCCGGCGCGTGGTCGCGGGCATCGAGGCCATCGACGGCCTGCGCGTCCTGGGCACCCCGCAGACCAACCTGGTCGCCTTCACCGCCGACGAGCGGCCCATCTTCCGCATCGCCGACGCCATGAAGGACCGCGGCTGGTACGTGCAGCCGCAGCTGGGCTTCCACGGCAGCCCGCCCAACATCCACCTGTCGGTTAACCCCGACTGCCTGCGTTGGACCGACGAGCTGCTGGCCGATCTGGCCGAGTGCACCGCGGCCGCCGTCGCCCCCGACGTGGCGGGGCCGGACCTGGGCGCGATGCTGGCCGGGGTGGACCCCAAGCAGATCGACGACGCCACCTTCGCCGGCATCCTGGCCATGGCCGGCATCCAGGGCTCCGCGCTCCCCGAGCACATGGCGGACATCAACGAGCTGCTCAACTCCCTGCCGCCCGCCTTCACCCAGGAGATGCTGCGGGAGTTCCTGAACCAGCTCTACGTGCCGGCCTGATCGCGACGGGGCGCGGTCAGCGGGGGCGCTGGGCCGGGGAGTCCGGGGGACGCAGGCCCTGCTCCAGGCGATCGAACGCGGCCAGGCCCTGCGCGACCAGGTCCCCGGACCCGTCGTCGGCGAACCAGCGGCGCAGCACCACGCGGATCGCCCCCATGAGCGCGCCGGCCACCACCGGGGCGTCCGCTGGTCCCCAATCGCTGGACAGGGCCCGGGCCACCACCGCCTCCCACTCCAGGTCCCGGGCGCGGTCGGCGGCGACGAGGGCGGGGCTGGATTCGATCACCCGCTGCTGGCGCACCACCCGCTGGCGTTCGGCGGTCAACTGATGTCCCAGGGACACGAAGCCCCCACGCACCCGGTCCCAGGCGGGGCCCTCCCCGGCGATGGCCTGGGCGAAGAGCGCCAGGCGGTCGGCGTGGTCCGGGAAGGCCAGGTCCTCCTTGCCGGCGAAGTAGCGAAAGCAGGTGCGGCGGCTCAGGCCGGCGGCTTCGGCGATCTGGTCGACGGTCGTGCCCTCGTAGCCCCCCTCGGCGAAGAGGCGGGCGGCGGCGTCCACCAGGGCCTCGCGGCGGGCGCGGCGGTTGTCGTCGCGGCGGCTCACCGGCGGGCAGGGGGAGGGGAGGGCATGGCTCGGATTGTTCCGATGGTGGCACTGGGTGTCAATTCTTGGGGTCGGGTCAACCGGGCTCCGGTGGCGGGGTGAAGCGGTCGATCAGCCCTCCGTCGTCGCCCCGAAGCGGTCGATCAGCCCCGGCCACGTCGCCTCCATCGCCTGCAGGTGCTGCGGCTCCAGGTGG
>CALCXL010000160.1 GCA_937907595.1 uncultured Pseudomonadota bacterium | reverse complement strand
GCGTCGGGGGTCATGGAGCCGAAGGCCGCCGAGGCGAAGTTCGCGGCCGCGCACGCCAGCAGCCGCGCCTTCCTGCAGGGCTCGGACCACGACGGCGATCGGCGGGTGCGCCGCATCCGCGCCGCCATCCTCTTCATCGAGTCCTACCGCGAGCTGCCGCTGCTGGCCTGGCCGCGCATGCTGCTGGACACGGTGGTGGAGGTGGAGGGCGCGCTGGTGCTGTTCCGCACCCGCCACGCGCGCATGGTCGAGCGGGTCATCGGCCGGCGCATCGGCACGGGCGGCTCGGCGGGGGTCGAGTACCTGGATCGCACGACGCGGTACCGGATCTTCACGGAGCTGTGGGCCGTCCGCACACTCCTGCTGCCCCGATCGGCCACGCCGCCGCTGCGGGGCGCCGACCAGTACGGCTTCGCGAGGTGAGCATGAGCGACATCCCCAGCACGTCCCTGAAGGGGCTCCGGGCCCTGGTCTGCGGAGCCAGCGGCGGCATCGGCGCGGCCACGGCCCGGGCCTTCGCAGCGGCAGGCGCCGATGTGGCGATCCTGGCGCGGTCGGCGGATCGCCTGGAGGCGTTGGCGGCGGAGCTGAGGGCGAAGGGCGCCCGCGTCGATGTGGTGGTGGCCGATCTGCAGGACCGCGCGGGTCTGGCGGCGGCGGTCGACGCCCTCCTGGCCGCGGGTTCTTTGCAGATCCTGGTGAACAACACCGGCGGCCCGAAGGGCGGACGCCTCCTGGACACCGCGCCCGAGGCCTTCCTCGAGCCCTTCGAACGGCACGTCCTGGCGGCGCACCAGCTCGTGCGGCAGCTGGTGCCGGGCATGAGCGAGGGCGGCTACGGACGGATCGTGAACATCGTCTCCACGTCGGTGTACGAGCCCATCCCCAACCTGGGCGTGAGCAACACCATCCGGGCCGCCGTGGCCGGCTGGGCGAAGTCGCTGTCGTCCGAGCTCCCGCCGGGGGTGACGATCAACAACGTGCTGCCGGGCTTCACGGACACGCCGCGCCTGGCGACCCTGGGCGCAGCCCGGGCTGCCCGCGAAGGCACGGACACCGACGCCGTGCGCGCCGCCTGGGTGGCCCAGGTGCCCGAGGGCCGCCTGGCGCGCCCGGAGGAGACCGCGGCCACCATCGCGTTTCTGGCCAGCCCCGCCGGGGCCTACCTGCGCGGGCAGTCCATCGCCGTTGACGGCGGTCGGCTCCGCTCCATCTGAGGAGGTCCCGATGGACTACGACATCTTCTTCTCGATCAGCCAGACGCCGGTGGACGGGCACACGCCCACCGAGGCGCAGATGTTCCGCAACTTCTTCGAGCAGGTGGAGGCGGCCGATCGGCTGGGCTTCGGCGTGGCGTGGATCGCCGAGAGCCACCTGAGCTCGGAGGTGCAGAAGGGCAACAAGAAGCCCGTCATCCCCCACTGGAAGGGGGAGGTGGGGCTCAACGCCGACTTCCTGCAGCTCGCCCAGGCGGTCTTCGCCCGCACCGAGCGCATCGAGGCCGGATCGGCGGTGATGAACATCCTGTGCATGGGCGGGCCCGTGGCCCACGCCGAGCGGGTGGGGGTCTTCCTCAACCTGCACGGCCTGGATCCCGAGGAGCGGCGCCGCATCCACGTCGGCTTCGCCTCGGGCCGCTTCCAGTTCATGAACGAGGCCTCGGGCATCGTGCCCCGGGACGCGGTGGACGAGGCCGCCTGGCCGGCGCTCAAGGGGCTGATCTTCCGGGAGGCGGCGGAGATCTTCCTGCGGCTGCTGCGCGGGGACACCCTCAGCAGCGACGACGTCGGCGCCACGGCGCTGACCCGGGCCAACTTCCGCTCGGACGCCGACTGGGCCGCGGTGCAGGCCGCCGCGGTGGATCGGGACGGCCAGGCCGGCGACTCGGTGCCGGTGCGGCGCCGCTGGGCCTTCGAGTCGCTGAAGATCGTGCCCCAGGCCTTCCGCCGCGACCTGCTGCAGCCGATCGTGGGCAGCTACGAGCCCGCCCTGCAGGACTTCGTCAACACGATCCTGCCGGTGCAGGTCTTCAACCTGAGCATCACCCGCCCCGACGTCATCGACGCCACGCACGCCCGCATGGCCAGGACCTACCACCCCGACGGCGGCGCCTGGACCCGCGGGCACATGCCGCGCACGGTCTTCGTCTTCCTCAACCACGAGGAGGGGCTCAGCCCCCAGGAGCGCAGCGCCGCGGCCCAGGCCGAATCCCAGGCAGCCCTGGGCGCCTACTGGACGGCCCTGGAGGGCACCCTGGACCCGGCCAAGGTGGCGCGCGCCGCCGACAACGCCCTGGTGGGCAACGTCGACGAGGTCGCCGCCCAGGTCCTGGAGCGCTTCCACCCCGAGGACCGCCTGATGCTCTGGTTCGACTTCTTCAACCACGACTCGGCCCGCGTGGTGCGCAACATGACGGCCTGGATGGAGCACGTCGCCCCGGCGGTGGCCCGGTGAGCGGCCCGCCCAGCAGCGTGCGTCCAGGGCGGCCCGGCAGCGCGATCTTCCCCCGCTCGCCCCTGGGGGAGAAGGAGGAGGGCATCCCCACCGGCCGGGACGTGGCCTGGCAGCCCCTGATCGACTACCGCCGCAACGGGGTCAGCGAGACCACGATCCACGGCGCCGTGGCCTGGGCCAGCGGGGGCGAGATCGTGCACAGCTTCGGCGGGAACGTGCTGTGTTACGGCCGGTCGATGATGAAGCCGATCACCATGAAGGTGTTCGCCGACGACCTGGCCCCCCACCTCTCCTGGGAGCAGCGCGCCATCTCCGTGGCGTCCCACAACGGGGACACCGAGCACGTCGCCGCCGCCCAGTCGATCCTCAGCGAGCCCGAGTGGGGCCTGATGCAGACGCCGCTGGACGTGCCCCTGGTGCAGTTCGGCCGGCAGGTGCGGCGCAAGCGGCGCTGGTACCACTGCTGCTCGGGGGAGCACGCGGCGGTGCTGCGGGGCTGCCGGATCCGCGGCTGGAACCGCGCCGGCTACACGCTGCCCGACCATCCATTC
>CALCXL010000159.1 GCA_937907595.1 uncultured Pseudomonadota bacterium | reverse complement strand
TACTGCTCCGGTCGCCGGCGGTGGCCGGCCGATCCCGGCATTCCCCGGATGACCCGTCCTTCTTTGGCCGGAGTCTCGTCGCGATGGGGCCTGGCCTGGCCCGAGCCTGACTTGACCGACTGCATTATCGCACGCCCCCCTGCCGTCGGATCGATCAGGTGGTTGGGCAGCGCGGGTGGGTCCTCCCTCCAACAGGCTCGCGCGCGTGAGCGCCGAAACCCTGACAGGTTCCGCACCCTTGGGGGTTGTGGCGGGCTGGGGTGAGGGTGAAGCTCTCCTGGTGAGCGGCGCCACGCCCTCGCCGCGCGGCCCCGTCCCGCGCGCCCCGTGCCCAGCCCGAGAGGAGGGTGAGCCATGCAGCAAGCCCTTCGCACCGCGCCGCTCTTTGGCGCGTTCGGCCCGGCCGGCTCCTGCGTGATCGGCATCGATCCGCGCGAGCAGCGACCGATCTCCTAGCGCCCCCCGGACCCCGGTCCGACCCCGGCGCCTGATCGATCTGCGGCTCCCTCGCGGGGCCCCCCACGCCGTCTCATCTTCGCCCGATTCATCGGCCCGCTGCCCCCCCGAATGGGAGGCCGCGGCGCCTCGCTGCGACCCCGCGGGGTGCGCTCAGGAGGTCCGCCATGAGGACCCGTTCGACCCTGCCCGAATCCATCGGGCTGCGGGAGGTGTCCACGCTCGCGTGGCCCATCTGCGTCTCGATGCTCTCCTACACGGCCATGATGGTGGCCGACTCCATCTTCGTGGGCTGGCTCGGCACCGCGCAGCTCGCCGCCATGGGCCTGGCCGGGCCCGCCGTCTACCTGGTCCTCGCATTGGGCGTGGGCGTGGTGCGCGGCGTCAAGGTGGTGGTCGCCCAGCGTGAAGGCGCAGGCGACGTCGACGCCGTGCAGCGCCTGCTCTGGCAGGCGGCCTGGCTGGGTGCCGGCCTGGGGCTGCCCGTCGTCTTCGTGGCGGGGGCAGGCCCCTGGATCTTCGCCTTGATGGGCGGGTCCGAGGAGGTCGTGCTGCATGCCTCCACCTACTTCTCGGCCCGGGCCATCGGGGCGCCGATCTGCTTCCTGGGGGTGGGCCTCGCGGCCTGGTTCGAGGGGCAGGGCGACACCCGCACGACGATGAAGGTCAGCGTGCTGGCCAACGCCATCAACATCGCCCTCGACCCGCTCCTCATCTTCGGGTGGGGCGCCGTGCCCGCCTTCGGGGTCGGCGGCGCGGGCTGGTCCACGGTGGCGGCGCAGGCCGTCTCCATGGGTCTGTTCGGGCTCGTGGCCTGGCGCCGGTCTCACCGGTCCACGTCGCGCCGTCCGAGCCGGCGGCTCGTCAAGTCCATCGTGCGCATCGGCTTGCCGATGGGCAGCCGGGGCTTCCTCGAGCTGATCGCCTGGAACGTCTTCGTCTCCCTGCTCGCGCGGGTCGGCGAGGCGCACCTGGCGGCCCACGTGGTCGTCCTGCGCGTCGTGTCCGTCAGCTTCCTGCCCGGCTACGCCATCGGCGAGGCGGGCGCGGTGCTGGTGGGCCAGGCGCTGGGGGCCCGGCGTCCCGATCTGGCCGTGCAGGCCTGGCGGGCGTCCACGCGGGTGGCGATGGGTGTGATGTTGGCCTGGTCGGTGGTGTTTGTGACCGTGCCGACGCTGCTGGTGGCGCCCTTCGGGGTGGCGCCGGACGTCCTGGAGCTGAGCGTGACGCTGCTGTCCATCGCTTCCTTGCTCCAGGTCTTCGACGCGGTGGCGATGGCCGGGCAGGGGGCGCTCAACGGCGCGGGGGACTCCCGCTTCGTGCTCCTGAGCTCGGTGTCGGTGTCCTGGATGTGGAACCTGCCCATGGCCTTCGTGGTGGTGCGGGTGCTGGATCTGGGGGCCACCGGGGCGTGGTTTGTGCTGCTCGGCGAGCTGATGCTGCTGGCCGGCGTGACCCTGCTCCGCATCCGGTCGGGGCGCTGGCTCCGGGTGGGTGCGGCCCTGGTCGAAGCCGAGGACCGGGCCATGGCGGCGTGATGCAGGGGCGGCGGGGAGTGATCCTCGTCGCCTCTCGCCTTTGGGGACCGGCCTCGTCCTCGTCGACTCCCACCCGAACGCCTTGCAGCGTCGCCGTCGCCGTCCCATGCTCGCTTCTCCCGCGGAGGTCCCTGTGCGTCACTGCCTGCTGCTGCTCCTGCTCCCCCTGATGGCCTGCCCTCCGGTGCGGAGCAGCGGGAGCGACGACGACGACGCCTCCGCGGACGACGACGACACCACCCCCGACGACGACGACGTCTCCACCGACGACGACACCCCCGACGTCGGCCAGGTGCAGCTCTGCGCGTCGATCGTGGAGCCCCGGGCGGAGGTCACCGGCTGGCGGGCCGACGGCGACTGGATGCTGGTGGAGGCCTGGCGCTCCGGCGGCTGCGAGGAGTGGACCTACAGCCTGTGCTGGGACGGCGCCTTCGCTGAGTCCTGGCCCGTGCAGGTCTGGCTGACCCTGCAGGACGAGGGGCCCCCGGACCCCTGCGAGGCGGAGGTCGAGGAGCTGCTGGAGTTCAACCTGCAGCCCCTGCGGCAGGCCTACCAGGACGCCTACGGCGACGGCGGGGGCACCATCATCGTGCACCTGGACGGCGTCACGCAGGAGTGGTCCTTCTGATTGCGGTGGCCGCGGCCGCTATCGTCCCGCCCATGACCGACCTCCCCCCGCACGTCGCCGCCAACCGCCAGGCCTGGGACGCCAAGGCGGATCAGTACGTCGCCCGGGGCGAGGAGGCCTGGGCCCGCAGCGAGCCCGTGTGGGGCGCATGGTGCATCCCCAACGCCGACCTGCCCCTGCTGCCCGGGGACCTGAGCGGGCTGCACGCCATCGAGCTGGGCTGCGGCACCGCCTACGGATCGGCCTGGATGGCCCGGCGGGGCGCGAGGGTCACCGGCGTGGACAACTCGGCCGCCCAGCTGGCCACGGCGCGGCGCCTGCAGCGGGAGCACGGCCTGGAGTTCCCCCTCGTCCACGGCAACGCCGAGTCCCTGCCGCAGCTCGCCGACGCCTCCTTCGACTTCGTCCTCAGCGAGTACGGGGCCTCCATCTGGGCCGACCCCTTCGCCTGGATCCCCGAGGCTCATCGCCTGCTGCGCCCGGGCGGT
>CALCXL010000158.1 GCA_937907595.1 uncultured Pseudomonadota bacterium | reverse complement strand
CGTCGCCACGTGCCCCTGAAGCGCCGCGGCAGCAGCTGGACCGGCCTCTGCCCCTTCCACAGCGAGAAGTCCCCCTCCTTCCACGTCAGCGAGGTCCGCAAGACCTTCCACTGCTTCGGCTGCGGGGAGGGGGGCGACGCCATCGCCTTCCTCATGAAGATCGAGGGCATGGCCTTCGTGGAGGCGGTCAAGGAGCTGGCCGACATGGCCGGCATCCTGCTCCCCAAGGAGGAGCTCACCCCGCAGCAGGTGCAGGAGCTCAGCCACCGGGACAAGCTCTACAAGGCCAACGAGGTCGCCGCGTCCTGGTTCCAGAGCATGCTGGACGCCCCCGAGGGCGCCGCCGGGCGGGAGGAGCTGGAGCGGCGGCAGGTCCCCCCCGAGCTGATCAAGAGCTTTCGGGTGGGCGTGGCCCCCGACTCCTGGGACGGCCTGCTGGGCGCGCTGCGGCGGGCCAACATCAACCCCCACGTCGGCGAAGAGGCCGGCCTGCTGGTGCCCAACAAGAAGGGCAGCTGGTACGACCGCTTCCGCAACCGGCTGATCTTCCCGATCACGGCGCCCGGCGGCCGCGTCGTCGCCTTCGGCGGGCGCACCCTGGGCGACGACTCCGCCAAGTACATCAACTCCCCCGAGTCGCCGGTCTACAACAAGTCGGCCACGCTCTACGGCCTGCACGAGGCCCGCGCGCCCATCCACAAGGCCGACCGCGTGCTGATCGTGGAGGGCTACTTCGACGTCATCGCGCTCACCTCCGCCGGCCTGGGCTACGCCGTCGCCCCCTGCGGCACCGCCTTGACCGAGCGGCAGTTGGCCGGCCTGCGCCGCCACACGCGCAACGTCGTCATGACCTTCGACGGGGACACCGCGGGCCAGCGCGCCTCCATGAAGGCGCTGCGCCTCTGCCTGGCCGCCGACCTCTGGCCCAGCCAGCTGCTCCTGCCCGACGGCATGGACCCGGACGACGTCGTGCGGACGAAGGGCGCGTCGGTGATGCAGGAGCTGGTGGAGACGTCGATCACCCCGCTCATGGACCGCTTCCTGGACCTGATCCTGGCCCAGGCCGGCGGCGACATGCGCTCGCGGGAGGCGGCGCTGGAGGAGATCACGCCGGTGCTGGCCATGCTGCCCGGATCGGCCCGCAAGCAGTACGTCGACCGCGCGTCGCTGTCCCTGGGCATGTCCGTGGACCACCTGGACGGCACGGTGCGCAACGCAAAGAAGCACCCCAGCCAGCGCCCGCCCCAGGGCCCTCCCCCCGGCGTCGGCGTCGGCGACGGCTCCCGGCGGCCCCGCCCCAGCCACCCGGAGGTCCTGCTGCTGCGGGTCCTGGTGCAGGATCTGGCCAACGTCGCCCCGGTGGTGGAGGACCTGGGCGCCGTGTCCTGGCTGCGGCACCCGGAGGTGGAGCGGGTGGTCGGGCGGTTGATGGCGGCCTGGCGTGAAGCCCGGGAGCTGGCGGGCGCGGACCTGCTCTACGACGTGGAGGACCCCACGATCCGCAGCGCCATCGCCGGCGACCTCACCAACGAGGAGCGCTGGTTCCCCCCCGAGGTGCGGGCCCGGTCGGTGGACGAGGCGATGATCCGCCTGGCCACGGGCTGGATCGATCGGGAGATCCGTCAGCTGGCCCGGCAGATCGACGAGCTGGCCCGCCGACCGGACACCGATCTGCGCACGCTGCAGGACCTGAGCCAGCGGCGGATCGAGTTCGAGCGCCACCGCGCGGACTGGCAGCGGGAGCTGCCCGATGCCCTGAGCAAGACGATTGTGGTCGACGCGCCGACCCCGGGCGATCCCGAGGCTCAGCCGATCGGTTAGGATCCATGACTGAGGATCAGAGGAGGGCGTCGGGCAAATATGGCAAGCAAGTCGGACGAGGGGATGGACGACCTGAGCGAGGTCGGACGCCGGCGCGGATACCTCTCCAGCGAGGGCTTCGACGTCGATGAGTCCGCCGAAGCTGAGCAGCGCGGCGACCTGCGGCCCAAGAACATCCTGCAGGAAGTCGGCGTCACCGCCATCGACTCCGAGGCCGCCCTGGAGCGGCAGCGCACCCGCCTGCTGGCCAGCCGCACGGACGCGATCTTCGACCGCCGCCCGGAGGAGAAGCGCAACGACGAGCCCGGGGGCCACGACGCCGTCCGCGTCTACCTGCGCACCATGGGCGCGGTGTCCCTGCTGTCCCGCGACGGGGAGGTCTCCATCGCCCGCCGGATCGAGGTGGGTGAGGTGCGCATGCGCCGGTCGGTCGTCAGCACGGACCTGGGCCACCACCTGCTGATGGAGGTCATCTCCACGCCGCCCCAGCCCTCGCGCAAGACCCGCCGCAAGATGGCGCAGATGCGCGACGACGACGGGCAGCCCCTGCCCGAGCCTGCCAAGCGCTACCCGGACGACCACCCGAAGCGGAAGCGCAGCCTGAAGCTGCTCAAGAAGCTGGCGGAGCAGCAGGCGCGCTGCAGCGCGGCGGACGAGGGCTCCAGCCTGGCCGAGCGCATGGCGGCTGAGGCTCACGTCGAGCAGATCGACCCCATCCACGAGGAGAGCTTCGCGACCCTGGGCGAGTTCAAGCTGGATCGCCGGGTGTTCGGGGAGGTGGTGGCCGCGTGGAAGGCCCGGGTCCGCATGCTGCTGGACGCCGAGCGGGAGCTCGCCGGCCTGGCGCGCACCCACGGGCTGGATCTGCAGACGCTGCTGGGCCAGGTGGAGGACGGCCGCCGAGCGAAGGAGGCGGGCCGCGGCGACCCCGCGCTGGGGGTGGAGTTCGCGTCCCTGCACGCGGAGGTGAAGCTGCTGGAGTCGCGCATCCTGGCCGTCTGCATCGACGTCGGCCTGCGGCCCCGGGAGCTGAAGGACCTGTACAACGCGCTGTGCAACGCCGAGCGCATGACGGACCTGGCCAAGCGCGAGCTGATCGAGGCCAACCTGCGCCTGGTCGTGTCCATCGCCAAGAAGTACAACAACCGCGGCCTGCACTTCCTGGACCTGATCCAGGAGGGGAACATCGGCCTGATGCGCGCGGTGGACAAGTTCGAGTACCGGCGGGGCTACAAGTTCAGCACCTACGCCACCTGGTGGATCCGCCAGGCGATCACCCGGGCCATCGCCGACCAGGCGCGCACCATCCGCATCCCCGTGCACATGATCGAGACGATCAACAAGATCGTCGCGACCAGCCGCGGCCTGCTCCAGGAGTTGGGGCGGGAGCCCACGCCCGAGGAGATCGCCGAGCGGGTCGACATGAGCGTCGACAAGGTCCGCAAGATCCAGAAGATCGCCAAGGAGCCCATCTCCCTGGAGACGCCCATCGGTGAGGAGGAGGACAGCCACCTGGGCGACTTCATCGAGGACAAGTCGGCGGTCTCCCCCAGCGACGCCGTGATCAACCACGCGCTGCTCGAGCAGACGGAGAAGGTGCTGGCCACGCTGAGTCCCCGGGAGGAGCGGGTCCTGCGCCTGCGCTTCGGCATCGGCGAGACCACGGACCACACCCTGGAAGAGGTGGGTCAGGACTTCGACGTGACCCGCGAGCGCATCCGGCAGATCGAGGCGCAGGCCCTGCGCAAGCTGCGGCACCCAAGCCGGGCGAAGCGGCTGCGCGCCTTCAACGAGAGCTGACCGGCTCGACGGAGGCCCTACGCCTCGTCCGCCGGTTCTTCCCCCTCGACTTCCTCCCGGGCCGGCGGCTTCACGAGCATGCGCTTGCAGCCGTCGCAGGAGTGCAGCGCGGTGTGGTCCCGGCACTCCTGGAGCCACCGGGCCGAGACCCCGCACTTGCAGGTGAGGCAGACGCGGGAGGAGTCGGCCCAGGTCAGGCCCGACTTCACCTTCCACATGCTCTGGTTGCGGCCCAACTGGTAGCGGCGGGCGACGTCCTTGCGCAGGCTCGCGGCGGGCTCCTCCCGCTGCCCCTCCAGCTCGGCGACGCGGGCGGCGATCACGGGCGCGCGGGCGGCCCACGCGCTTTCGTGCTCGGCCAGGATCCCGCGGGTGCGCCCCAGCAGGGCGTCCAGGTCGGCGAGGGCGGTCTCCCGGCCCTCGGCGTCGTCCATGATCTCGAGGATCGCGGTCTCCAGGTCCCCGCCCTCAGTGGACAGCGCGGCGATCTCCCGCTGGGTGGCCTCGATCTGGCCCATGGTGCCCAGGGACGGCAGCCGGGCTTCGGCCTTGGCCTTGCGCTTCTCGACGGAGGCCATCTTGGCCTCGGCCTCCGCCTGCGTGGACAGGACGCCGGCCAGGGCCTCCGCGGTGGCCTCACGCTGGCCCTGCAGGGCGTCGATGGCGGCGTGCTCTTCGGCGATCTCCCGGGGGGTGCGGGTCTGCTCGGCCGCCAGCTGATCCAGCTCCTGGTCGATGACGTTGAGCAGAAGGAGGGTCTCGTGCGCGGCAAGGATGTCGGGGTTCATGGGCGGAGATTAGCGGAGGTGCTGCGGCGGGGGATGGCGCGGGGGAAGAGCGCGGCCGGGCGATGTGGCAGGATGGCCGCCGCGGGCCTGTAGCTCAGGGGTTAGAGCAGCCGGCTCATAACCGGACGGTCCTGGGTTCAATCCCCAGCGGGCCCACCAACGCAACTGCTTGAAATTGCTCCGATAGTCATCGCTTCCGGCGGGGGCAGCCGGGAGGGGTGCGGGCGGCGGTCGAGCGCCAATGCTCCTCAGCGCGATCGGGGGACGGCGCCGGTGTTCCCGGCGGATCCGGGCTGGGGATC
>CALCXL010000157.1 GCA_937907595.1 uncultured Pseudomonadota bacterium | reverse complement strand
CCTGGGCCGCCTGGAGCACGACGGCGTCCTGGCCGCCCTGCGCACCGTCCAGCGCTCCGAGCCCGAGGTGCAGTCCGCGCTGGCCGAGGAGCTGGCCCGGCGGGGCGCGCAGGGGGGCGGGCTGGCGTTGGCGGAGCCCATCGGCGGGGAGCTGGCCCTGGCCGCTGCCGCCCACGAGGGGGAGCTGGCCTTCGTCGAGGCCTCCCAGGCCGGCGAGCTGGCCCTCATCGAACGCGCGCACAGGGAGGCCCTGGCCCAGGTCGTCGCGGGGGAAGAGGAGCTCGCCGCGGTGGCCTCCCGCCGCCCCAAGGGCACGACGTCGGCCTGATCGCGCCCGCCTATTCCAGCAGCCGCGGCATCAGCTCCACGAAGTTGCAGGGCCGGAAGCGCGAGTCCAGCTGGCTGGCCAGGATCCCGTCCCACGCGTCCTTGCAGGCCCCCGTCGATCCCGGCAACGCGAACAGGTAGGTCCCCGACGCCACCCCGCCCGTCGCGCGGCTCTGGATGGTGCTGGTGCCGATCTTCTGGAAGCTGATCCAGCGGAACAGCTCGCCGAAGCCGGGGATCTCCTTGTCGTAGACCGCGTGGAACGCCTCGGGCGTCGTGTCCCGCCCGGTCACCCCGGTCCCGCCGGTGCTGATCACCACGTCGACCTGGGGATCGGCGATCCAGGCCCGCAGCTGGGCCTCGATCACGGCGACGTCGTCCTTGATGATCGCGCGGGCGGCCAGCGTGTGTCCGGCCCCCTCCGCGCGCGCCACCAGGGTGTCGCCGGAGCGGTCGTCGGCCAGGGTTCGGGTGTCGCTCACCGTCAACACGGCGATGCGGACGGGAAGAAAGGTGCGGGTCTCGTCGATGGGCATGGAGCGAGGGTGCCACGGCGCTTCGGGCCTCGCCCGGCGGATCCCCCTGCGCGGCCGCTACTTGCCGAAGAAGCGCCCCAGCAAGCCGCCCTTGCGGCCTTCGCGGGGGTTCACCTGCACCTGCTCCTGCTGCACGGAGTCGGTCTTCCAGCCGCCGAAGGTCGTGCGCTTGGTCACCCGCCCGTCCTCGTTCGGATCCACGCCCAGCAGCCAGAACACCTCCTCGAAGGCGGGGTGGTCGGCCAGGGGATGCCAGGCGCCGTCCGCGCCCAGGTACTGGGTGGCCGGCTTGAGCTCGCCCTCGTAGATGCGCTGCCGCACCTTGAAGAGGTCGAAGGCGCCCAGGCCCAGGCCGGTGGGTTCGCGCAGCTCCAGTTCGATGTGCGGGCGGGACATGCGATGTAGTTTAGCAAGCCCATGTCCGCGCCACAGGCCTTCGTCGTCGGCACCGCCGGCCACATCGATCACGGGAAGACCACGCTGGTCCGCGCCCTCACGGGCACCGACACCGATCGCCTGGAGGAGGAGAAGCGGCGCGGCATCACGATCGTCCTGGGCTTCGCGGCCCTGGAGCTGCCCGGCGGGGCCGTCGCGGGGGTGGTGGACGTGCCGGGCCACGAGAAGTTCGTGCGGGCGATGGTCGCGGGCGCCGGAGGCATCGACGTCGGCCTGCTGGTGGTGTCCGCCGACGAGGGCGTCATGCCCCAGACCCGCGAGCACCTGGACATCCTGGCCATGCTGCAGGTGCCGGAGCTCGTGGTCGCGCTGACCCGCGCTGACGCCGTCGACGCCGAGCTGTTGGAGCTGGCCGAGCTGGACGTGGCCGAGCTCCTGGCCCCCAGCCGCTGGCCCGACGCCCCCGTGCTCGCCGTCTCCGGGCTGACGGGGCAGGGGATCGACGCCCTGCGCCAGGCCCTGGCCGACGCCGGGCTCCGCCTGCCCTCACGCGCCGCGGACGACGCACTCTTCCGCATGCCCGCCGACCGCTCGTTCAGCATCAAGGGCTTCGGCACCGTGGTCACGGGCACCACCCGCGACGGCGACGTCAGCGCGGGGGACACCCTGGAGGTCCTTCCCGGCCGGGTGGCGGTGAAGGTCCGGGGCATCCAGCACCACGGCCAGACCGTGGGGCACGTGGGCCGCGGCGCCCGGGTCGCCCTCAACCTGCAGGGGATCGATCCCGCGCTGGTGCCGGCGGGGAGCTGGCTGGCGACGCCGCGCGCCCTGGCCTGCAGTGATCGCGTCGACGTGGCCTTCGACCTGCTCGACTCCGCGCCCTGGCCCCTGCTCAACAACGCCCGCGTGCGCTTCCTGTACGGCACCGACGAGCGCATCGCGACGGTCCGCCTCATCGACCCCCAGGGCGGTCCCGCTCCCGAGTCGGTGGAGCCCGGCGGCGCGGCCCTGGCGCAGCTCGCCCTGGAGGAGCCCATGGGCAGCGTGGCCGGCGACCGCTTCGTGCTGCGCAGCGAGTCCCCCATGCGCACCCTGGGCGGCGGCCGCGTCCTGGATCCCGAGCCCTCGCTGCTCCGTCGACGGGGCCGGGCCGCCGCGGCCACCCTCCTGAATGTGCTCGCCGACCCCCAGGCCTCCGGCGCCGATCGCGCGGTCGCCCTGCTCGAGCGCACCCCCGGCGAGGCCCTGGACCTGCACGCCCTGCGGCGCCGGCTCCCCCTGGGCACCGACGCCGTCGCGGCCGCCGCGGATCCCCGCCTGGTGCCGGTGGCCAGCGATCCGCCCTCCTGGGTGGCCGCCCTCGTGGCCGATCGCTGGCGCCCCTCGCTGGAGGCCTCCGTCGCCCAGCACCACCGCGACCACCCCCTGCTGGACGGCCCGCAGCTGACCGAGCTGCGCCAGACCCTGAGCCCACCGCCGTCGCCCCGCGTCTTCGAAGCCCTGTTGCCCCGGGTCTGCGCCGGCTCCCCCCTGGAGCGCCGGGGTCCCCGCGTCGCCCTGGTCGCCCACTCCCCTGATCCCGACGCAGCCGCCCGCTCCGCCCTGGACGCCGTGGTGGCCCGCCTGGCCGCCGGTGGCGCGCACCCACCGAAGCTGGAGGACGCGCTGGACGGGGTCGCCCTGCCCCCCGACGCGATGGCCTGGCTGGTGGAGCGGGGGGAGGTGATCCGCGTGGCCGAGGACTGGATCGTGGCGCGCGAGCCCTTCCGCGCCCTATTCCGCCGCATCGCCGCCTGGATCGACGCCGAGGGGGTGCTGACCCCCGGCGCGTTCAAGGACCTCAGCGGGCTGACCCGTCGGGGCGCCATCCCCTTCCTGGAGTACCTGGACCGCGCCCGCCTGACCCAGCGTCACCCCGACGGCCGCGTCCTGCGGGATCGCCCCGACTGGCTCTGATCGCACCGCCGGCCCTCATCGGACGGCCGGGCGCGTGCGGTCCCGACGAGCGCGGTCGCCCCCGTGGTAGATTGCCGCGTTCATCGAGGCGGCTTGCGGGGGGTCCCTGCGGCGCTTCGGCACCACCGCGGAGTTGCATCGCGTGCGGATTCGACCTCTTTTGCGAACCCCGTTCCTCCTCGTCCTGCTGCTGCTGGCGATCCCCAATCTGGCCCAGGCCCAGGACGCGATCCTGGATCTGAAGGCCAACGTGGACGGCGCGTTGGTCTTCCTGGACGGGGAGCTGCTCGGCGCGGTCCCCCTGCTGGAGATCGTCCCGGCCGGCTCCCACGTCCTGCGGGTCGAGCGGGAGGCCTTCACGGCCTACGAGGACACGATCGTCCTGGCGCCCGACACCACGCTGGAGCTGTCGGTGAAGCTGCTGCGCCAGGCCCCGGGGCTGGAGGTCCGGGTCGACGTGGACAGCGCCACGGTGTTCCTGGACGGCAAGCAGGTGGGCAGCGGGACGCGCGTGCTCGTCGACCCCGCCCCGGCGGGCGTGCATGAGCTTCGCGTCAGCGCCCCCGAGTTCAACGACTGGACCGGCAAGGTCACCCTGCGGCCCGGCCAGTTGACGCCCGTGGAGGTCGCCCTGCGCGGCTCCCTGGGGGTGCTGGTGGTGCGTTCGAGCCCCGCGGCACGCGTGCTGGTCGACGGCCGCGACCACGGCCAGACCCCCGTGACCATCGACCCGCTCCCCCCGGGCTCGCACGGGCTCAAGCTCGTCGCGGACGGCCAGTCCACGGTGCTGCAGGCCGTCGTCATCGAGCCCGGCAAGACCGCCACGGTGGAGGTCACCCTGGTGCCCGAAGGCGGCGCCCTGGAGGTGCGGCCCTCGGTGGCCAGCGCCCGCGTGTTCCTCAACGGCGTGGACCTGGGCACCGGCAAGGTGGTGCAGGAGGGCCTGAAGCCGGGCATGTACTCGCTTCGGGTCACCGCGCCCGGCCACGCCGACTTCATCAAGCCCGTGCAGGTGGACGCGGACGGCAAGGCCGTGGTCGCGGCGCGGCTGCAGGCCTTCGACTACGACGGAGGAGCCCTGGCCGGCGGTTCGCCTCGGCCCGTCACCCAGCAGCCCGGCTTCTGGGTGGGCATCGGCGCCGGCGCGGCGGCCATCGCGGGCGGCATCATCGCCGGCGTGGCCGTGGCCAACTCCCAGGTCGACCCCATGCGCGAGCCGCTGCCGGGGGTGCCCGCCCCCACCGGCGCCGCTGTCACCTACACGCTTCCCTGAAAGGACGAGGACTCACGATGCACCGCCACTCGCTGCTGCTCCGCCTGCTCCCCGCCCTGCTCCTGGGGCTCCCCCTCACCGGCTGCCCCGTGGGCGACGACGACGACTCGTCGGACCCCGGCGTCGACGGCGCCCGCGCCTGGATCGAGATCTCGGTGGAGTCCACGGACACCGCCAACGTCCTGGCCGCCCTGGATCGCTTGACGGTCACCCTCCAGCCGCTCAGTCCGCTGGTGGACGCCGACGGCGCCGAGTACCCCGCCGGCCCCGTCGACGGGACCGATCTCACCTTCGCCGACGTCATCCCCGGGGACGACATCCTCGAGCTGGTCTTCTCGGCGGACACCGACGGCTTCACCGACGCCTTCCCCGTGCTCGCCCTGGACCCCGGCGTCAACGTGCCCCTGGGCTTCCACCTGATCGCCCAGGGCTACGCGGCCGACGGCACGGAGGTGGCCCGCGCCCCGCGCACCCCCCGCTTCGACCTGGAGGACCGCCAGGTGCTGCAGGCCGTGATCCCCAACTTCGCGCTCCTGGAGGAGCCGCCCACCCCCACCTGCCAGGACGGGCTCGACAACGACGCCGACGGCTGGACCGACCTGGCGGACCCGGGCTGCGGGGACGACCCCGAGCGCGAGGAGCAGGACGGCTTCGGCACCAACGAGTGCAACGACGGCATCGACAACGCCGACGAAGACGGCCTCATCGACTCCCTGGACCCCGACTGCGACGACGCGTCCGGCGCGTCTGAGGGGGATGCCCGCGTGCCCACCTGCCAGGACGGCCTGGACGACGACGGCGACGGCTGGACCGACTCCGCCGACCCCGACTGCTCGGACCCCGCCAACGACGAGTCGGGCTACGGCTCGTCGCAGTGCAACGACGGCAACGACAACGACAACGACGGCCTCACGGACGGCGACGACCCCGACTGCACCGACGCCTTCGACGTCACCGAGTCCACCCCGGTCGACCCCTGCGCCGACGGCTTCGACAACGACAACGACGGATGGCAGGACGCGGCGGACCCCGACTGCGCGGCCACGGGCGTGGAGTCCGGCTTCGGCAGCACCCAGTGCAACAACGGCCTGGACGACGACGGCGACTTCCTGCAGGACGGGCTGGACCCCGACTGCGACGACGCCCTGGACGACACGGAGGCCGCCCCCATCTGCTCCAACGGCCTGGACGACGACGGCGACGGCTGGATCGACGACGCCGACCCCGACTGCGCGACGGGCGGTGAGAACGGCGTCGGCAGCACCGAGTGCAACGACGGCGTGGACAACGACTCCGACGGCGCCACCGACTCGGCGGACTTCCAGTGCGCCGACGCGGCCGACGACGCCGAAGCCGCGGCCTGCGACGACGGCCTGGACAACGACGGCGACGGCTGGCTCGACCTGCAGGACCCCGGCTGCGTGAACGTGGCCGACGACGACGAGGACGACGCCTCCAGCACCCAGTGCAGCGACGGCGTGGACAACGACGCCGACGGCCTCATCGACGCCCTGGACCCCGAGTGCGACGACGCGTCGGACGACAGTGAGATCCCCGCCTGCGGCGACGGCCAGGACAACGACGGCGACGGCTGGACCGACCTGCTCGACGGCGCCTGCGACACCCCCGGCCAGGACAGCGAAGCCGAGCTCAACCCGGCGCAGTGCAGCGACGGCATCGACAACGACGGCGACGGTGACACGGACTCGGACGACTCCGCCTGCGACGACGGCGCGGACGACGACGAAGACACCCAGTGCGACAACGGCGCCGACGACGACGGCGACGGCTGGACCGACCTCGCCGACCCCGGCTGCGCCAACGCGGCGGACGAGGACGAGGGGGGCTTCGACGGCGGCACCCAGTGCAGCGACGGCCTGGACAACGACTCCGACGGCACGGTCGACGCCGCGGACTCCGAGTGCGACGACGCCGCCGACGATCAGGAGACGCCCCTCTGCGCGGACGGCGTGGACAACGACGCCGACGGCTGGATCGACCTGCTGGACCCCGGCTGCGTCAACGCGCTGGACGACAACGAGCAGGGCGGCGGCACCGCCGAGTGCAGCGACGGCGTGGACAACGACAGCGACGGCCTCACGGACACCGCGGACCCGGACTGCGACGACGGCCAGGACGACTCCGAGCTGGCGGCCTGCGCCAACGGCCTGGACGACGACGCCGACGGCTGGATCGACCTCGCGGACCCGGGCTGCGCCCTGGACGCGGCCAACGACGACGAGGGCGGCCTGGGCACCGACGCCTGCAACGACGGCGTGGACAACGACAGCGACGGGGACATCGACGGCGCCGACGTGCACTGCGACGACGCCTTCGACCCCTCGGAGGCCCCGCCCGCCTGCGACAACGGCCTGGACGACGACGGCGACGGCTGGATCGACCTGAGCGATCCGGGCTGCGCCCTGGACCCCACCGACGACGACGAGTCCGACGCGGGCACCACCCAGTGCAACGACGGCGCGGACAACGACGGCGACTTCTTCGTGGACGAGGGCGACGCCGACTGCGTCAGCGGCCTGGACGACAACGAGGCCGTTGCGGAGTGCGGCAACGGCGCCGACGACGACGCCGACGGGTGGACCGACCTGGACGACCCCGGCTGCGCGGACGCGCAGGACGAGGACGAGGGCGGCCTGGATCCGACCCTGGCCTGCAACGACGGCGTGGACAACGACGCCGACGGCCTCATCGACTCCGCGGACCCGCAGTGTGTCGCGGCCACCGCCGCCAGCGAGACGGCGGACCCCTGCGCCGACGGCCTGGACAACGACGGCGACGGCTGGACCGACGCCGCGGACCCCGAGTGCGCTGCGGCCGGCCGCGAGATCGGCCTCGACGCCGCGGTGGCGTGCAACGACGGCGAAGACAACGACCTGGACGGCGACACCGACGCGGACGACGCGGACTGCGCCTCTGCCTTCGACGGCAGCGAGGACGTGGCCGACGGGATCGACGACTGCGCGGACGGCGCGGACAGCGACGCCGACGGCTGGGCCGACGCCCAGGACCCCGACTGCTCGGTCTCGCCCTACGACGAGGTGGGCTTCGGCACCACGCAGTGCAACGACGGCGCGGACAACGACGGCGACAGCGCCATCGACGTCGCAGACAGCGACTGCAGCAGCGGCCTGGACGACGTGGAGGGCCCCTCCAACTGCGCCGACGGCCTGGACAACGACGGCGACGGCTGGCTGGACGCCCTGGACCCCGACTGCTTTGCCGGACCGGCGGAGGTGGGCCTGGGCAGCACCCAGTGCAACGACGGCGCGGACAACGACGGCGACTCCCTGCCCGACGTCCTGGACCCCGACTGCGCCTCCGCCCTGGACGACGACGAGGCCGACGGCTCCCCCGACGACTGCGCTGACGGCCTGGACAACGACAGCGACGGCTGGATCGACGCCGCGGACCCGGACTGCGCCGCCTCCCCCTTCGACGAGGCCGGCTTCGGCAGCGCGGACTGCAACGACGGCGTGGACAACGACAGCGACGGCGCGGCGGACATCGACGACCCCCAGTGCGCCGACGCCTCCGACGAGGACGAGGCCCCCCTCTGCGCCAACGGCGCCGACGACGACGGCGACGGTTGGGTCGACCTCATGGACCCGGGCTGCGCCAGCGCGGCGGGCGACGACGAGGGCGGCTTCGGCTCCGGGGTCTGCGCTGACGGCGTGGACAACGACGGCGACGGGCTGGTGGACGCGGCCGACGCGGGCTGCGACGACGCCTTCGACCCCTCGGAGCAGGCGGGCTGCTTCGACGCCCTGGACAACGACGGCGACGGCTGGACCGACGCGGCCGACCCGGATTGTTCCGTCGGCGACGTCGAGCTCGGCCCCGGCGCGACCCAGTGCAACGACGGCGCCGACAACGACGCCGACGGCGCGACCGACTCGGCGGACGGCAACTGCGACTCGGCCCTGGACGACAACGAGACGCCGGCCTGCGCGGACGCGGTCGACAACGACGGCGACGGCTGGGTCGACCTGGCGGATCCCGGCTGCGCCGACGCGGACGACGACGAGGAGTCCTTCGCCGACGCCACCGAGTGCGGCAACGAGGTCGACGACGACGCCGACGGGCTGGTCGACGGGCTGGACCCGGACTGCGACGACGCCGCGGACGACCAGGAGCTGAGCGACTGCGAGGACCTGGCGGACAACGACGCCGACGGCTGGACCGACGCCGCGGACCCGGACTGCGCGACGGGCATCCAGGAGGTCGGCCTGGGCACCGGCGACTGCAACGACGGGGTCGACGACGACGGCGACGGCGACATCGACGCGGACGACGCGGGCTGCGACGACGCCTTGGACTCCCTGGAGGGCGCGGCGGTCGGCGACCTGATCATCACCGAGTTCCTGCAGAACCCGGCGGCGGTCGCGGACGCAGCGGGCGAGTGGATCGAGGTCCACAACACCACGGACACCGACATCGACCTGCTGGGCTGGGTGCTCAGCGACGACGGCAGCGACGAGCACACCATCGCCACCACCCTCGTGGTGCCCGCCGAGGGCTACGCGGTGCTGGCGGCCCAGTCCGACGACACCCTCAACGGAGACGTCCTGGTCGACTACCAGTACGCCGGCTTCGCGATGGCCAACAACGACGACGAGATCGTCTTGACCGACCCCGCGGGCGCGGAGATCGTGCGCGTCGCCTACAACGAGACCCTGGGCTGGCCCGACGGCAACGGCGCCTCGGCCCAGCTGAGCAGCGACTCGTTCAGCGCGCCGGAGTACCAGGACCCCCTCAACTGGTGCCTGTCGCTGTTGACCTGGGGCACGGGCCCGGACCGCGGCTCCCCGGGGACGGACAACGCCGACTGCACGCCGCCGGATTGATCCGCGGTGCTCTTCGCCTGGCTCGTCGGCACGCTCTGGCCCTTCCTCAAGGTGCTGGGCGTCTACTTCGGCAGCGTGCTGGTCCTGCTCTTCGTGGGTGTGGCCTCCTTCGAGGGCATCCGCGCCCGCCGCCCCGGCGCCTTCCTGGCCGCGGGCTTCTGGTTCGCGGTCGCGCGCGGCGCCTTTGGGGTCCTGGCCGGGCTGGTGGGCCTGGTCCCCTGGATCGAGGGGATGGCCTGGTGGGTCTACGGCCCCCTGGCCCTCCTGGGCAACACCTTCCTGGTCATCGTGCTGGACGGCGTGATCCGCGACTTCCAGGTGCGCTCGTGGTGGACCGCCATCTCCCTGGGCGCCCTGCTCTCGCTGACCGAGTGGGTCGGCCGGGCCCTCTTCGTCGCCCCCTGACCCCCTTGATCCCGCGGACCGCGCTGCAATAGGCCGCTGCCCGCCCCGTAGAGCCCGGTCGTGCCCGGCCGCCGCCGCGCCATGCCCCCGGAGTTCCCATGCTCGTTCCCCTGGTCGTCTACTCGCTGCTGGCCCTGGCCGCCCCCCAGATCTTCCCCGGCGTGAAGGTGCGCACGGGCTTCGCCGCGTTGATGGTCGCCCTGGTCTTCGGCGTGCTCAACGTCGCCATCGGCTGGCTGGTCACCACCCTGGTGGCCGTGATCTCCCTGCCGGCCATCGTGCTGACCGGCGGCATCTTCAAGCTGCTGATCCCCACCCTGGTCAACGGGGTGCTGCTCAAGATGACCGACGGCATCCTCAAGGACTTCGAGATCAAGGGGTGGATGCCGGCCTTCGGGATGGGTCTGCTCTTTGCAGTCGGGGGCGTGGCGATCCGCATCCTCACGTAGCGATTCCCGCTGCGGGGAGGAGATCGCTATCCTCCCGCTTCTGGGAGGACTGGATCGCCGTCCTTCCCGCTTCTGGAGGAATCATGCGTGCTGTTGTCCTGAGTCTGCTGGCTCTGCTCCTGGTCCCGGTCCCCGCCAACGCTCAGTGCACTGCCGATGAGGAGTGCAAAGCCGGCCGCTTCTGCCTGGGCGGCATCTGCCGCGAGTGGGCGGGCGAGTGCTTCAAGGACGTCGACTGCGCTGACGACCTGCTCTGCGAAGGCGGTCGCTGCGGCGCCACGCCCGTGCAGGCCAAGGCGGCGCCCATCGAGTCGAAGGCTCCCGCGGAGAAGGCGGCCCCCAAGGCCGACCCCAACGCGCCGTTCACGGCCCGCGTCGGCACCTTCGACCGCGAGGCGACGGACAAGATCTCCCGCCGCCTGAGCGCCGAGTTCGAGGGCTCGGGCTTCTACCTGTCCTACAAGTTCGCCCAGACCCGGGACGACGACGAGCACGAGATGGTGTTCAGCGACCTGGGCTTCTACTACCGCTTCGACATCGATCGGGAGCTGAAGATCAAGGGCGAGGACAGCGAGTCCAAGGACCTGCGCAAGTGGCGCGAGGACCTGGACGACGGCCCGAACGAGGTCCAGGTCTGGTTTGACGGCAAGTACATCCTCATCGACGCCAACGGCGAGCGCCTTGGCCCCATCGAGGCCAGCAAGTACGAGCGCCGGGAGATCGGCCGCTGGAAGATCTCCATCACGGGCAGCCGCGCGGAGATCCAGGACCTGGTCGTCAAGGCCTGGGACGGCTCCCTCGAGTAGCTCGCCGGCGCCGCTGCTCGGTCCTGCGATCGAGCGGCGGCCGCCCCGCCCGGATCAGGGCACGTTGACGATCACGTCCAGAGCGCGCTGACGCCGATCGGCCGACACCGGCCCCGTGTTGGGGTGGTGCCAGGTCGTGGTGTCGTTGCCCTGCTCGTCCAGGAACTGCAGCCCGTCGACCATCACGCCGTCGGCGCCCTGCAGCATGAACTCCCCGGTGCCGAAGCCGTAGATGCCGCGCACGCGCGCGAGCTCTTCGGGCGTGTCCGCCGAGCGATGGCACTCCTGGCAGCGGCGGGCGTTGGCGGTGGTGGTGTGCTGGAACAGCGGCGCGAAGCCGTTGTTGGACGCGAAGCCGTGGGCCTCCCGGAACTCGCCGCGCTGCTGGATCCCGGCGTCGCCGTTGTCCACCAGCCCGCCCCAGAGCAGCTCGCCGTCGCCGGTGTTGTAGTCGGCGGAGCCCACGATCGTCAGCTGGAGCTGCTGGCTGGGGTGCACCGTCTGCACGCGGCCGTCGGGCGCGGTGCCCAGCAGCAGGTGCTCCAGGGAGAAGGTGCTGCGCCCGCCGCGGGTCAGGCCCGGGGTCTCCGTGCCGGTCTGGTAGTCGGTCTGGTCCAGGCGCAGGTCCATGCTCACGTGGCAGCCGATGCAGTACTGCACGTGGCTGGTGTGGCAGGTGTCGCAGGTCAGGGAGTCGGTGTGGGACCAGTCCTTCCCGTCGGGGGCCATGGCCCGGATCATGGCGTCGCTGGGCGAACCCGAGGCCAGGATCTCCGCCGGCTGGGGCACCACGTGCGATCGGCCCGACAGCCGACCCGCCAGCACCACCTGGCCCTCCCGGAACGCCAACTGCTTCAGCTCGTTGCCCTTGTAGGAGCGGAAGACCCCGTCGTCGTCGGGGCGGGCCGGCGCGCGGGCGTCGCCGTGGCAGTCCTCGCAGCGCAGCGTGACCTGGCCCTTGCTGGAGCTGTAGATGCGCCCGTCGCCGTGCACGTCGCGGCCCACGTGGCAGTCGACGCAGTGCATGCCGGCCGCGAAGTGGGCGTCCGGCGGGGTCTCGTCCACGCTGTTCGTGGTGTCCTCGTCGGTGATGTAGTAGCCCGGGGCGTGCCCGTACAGGGTCTCGTCGATGGTCTCGGCGTTCGGCGGGGTCAGGGCCGCGTTGAAGCCGCCTTCGCGGATCCCGCGGAACAACAGGCCGATGCGCCCGCCCTGGAAGTGGCAGGTGGCGCACTGCTCGGCGGGGATGGCGGTGGTGATCTCGTGCCGCTTCGGGTGCACGGGGGAGCCGCGCTGGATCGTCGGGTCGTCGCCCTGGTAGTCGCCGAGCTTGTCGTAGACCACGTGGCAGGAGGAGCAGCCGGAGCTCCGGTACAGCCCC
>CALCXL010000156.1 GCA_937907595.1 uncultured Pseudomonadota bacterium | reverse complement strand
TGGTTGCTGCGTCCCCGGGCCCAGAAGGTCACCGGGATCGCCGACGTGATGCGCGCGTTCCGGGGGATGAGGGACATGCCGGCGCGGTCGTCGTCCTCCCAGGGGGCGGCTCCGAGGGCGGGCGCGGCGCCGAGGACAGGCGGGGGGCCGTGCACCGGAGGCCCGGCGCCGGTGTCGGCGAGCACGGGGGGCTGGCTGGTGCCTGTCACCAGCAGGTCGCCGAACGACGACGCCGGCGGGTCCGCGTGGGCCACCGCGTCCTCGCCCAGGTCGAAGTAGCCGTCGGCGGCCAGGCCTGGAGGCTCGGGCGCCGGGGCGCCCACGGCCGAGAAGTCGCTGCGGGTGCCGGGCACGCCCAGGGGCTCGTCCGCGCCGAGGGAACTCAGGGTGCCGGGCAGGCCGTCGGTGGCCCCAGGGGGCAGGTTGTAGTCGGGCAGGTCCTGCACCCGGCCGAACTGGCCGAAGAAGTCGTCCTCCGCGGCGTCCAGGTCCGGGATGTTGTGCTCGCCCGTGCCCACGAGGGCCGTGAAGGGGTCCATCGGCTCCCGATCGGGCTCCGGTCCCAGGCCCTGCACCGGCGGAAGCGCCCCGGACTCCAGCAGGCCCGGAGGCGTGGGCGCCGCGGACAGGTCCCCGCCGAAGGAGTCGTCGGGGAAGGGGCGGGCCCCCGGGGGCTGGGTGTCCAGGTCGTCGTCCGAGGCCACGGGGGGCGGGGCGGACTCCGCTACGGGCGCATGGACCGGCGCCCAGGCGTCGGACAGCGCGGCCATGCGCCGACCCGTGTCGCTGACCACCGGGCGGGCGGCGGGCGTGGGCAGCTCGTCGGGATCGGGCGGGCGGGAGAGGGGGGTGACCGACCGACCGGCTGCGCGCCGACGGCGGCCCAAGCCGGCGCGGAAGGCCCCGCCGAAGCTGGCGGCGCGGCTGGCCGGTGGGGTGGCCGCGCTCTCGGATCCGCGACGTCGGGGGGCGTCGGGGGCCAGCTCGGGGCCGCCGAAGAACTCGTCGTCCAGGGCGGTGTCCAGGTCCACCAGGGCCGCCGATCGCCCCCGCCACAGGCCGCCACCGGGCAACAGGCCCGAGACCGTCCCGGAGATCTCCACCTCTTCGTTGTCCGTGGGGCGGCGAAACCGCAGGGACACGCGCTGGCCCGAGGGCAGCTCCGGATCGGTGCTCACCGCCGCGTTCGCCCGGCTCAGGCGCGTGATGAAGCCCCGCACGGACGCCCCGGAGGCGTCGACCTGCACCGGCACGAGGCAGGGGGTTCCGAGGGTGGCAGGAGAGTTCAAACAGGGCTCCGGTCCGCGACCGCCGGCAGCGGGCGGAGGGTCTGCCGCGCAGTCTAGTCCAGCGAGGGTCTCGCCTCCAGCCGCGGGCCCCGCTCCAGGATTGCGATCAGCCGATCGGCCAGGCCGATCGGGTCGAACGGCTTCGTCAGGTAGTCGGTCGCGCCCGCCGCCATGCCCTCCCGGCGCTCGTAACCCTGGGTCTTGGCGGTGAGGAAGAGGATGGGGAGCTTCGCCAGGGCGGGGATGGCTCGCATGCGGCGGCAGACCGCGTACCCATCCAGGCCGGGCATCATGCCGTCGAGCAGCACCACGTCGGGGGGGCGCTCCCGAGCGGCCCGCAGGCCTTCCATGCCGTCCCGCGCCTCGTCGACGGTGAAGCGTCCGTCGGACTCCAAGGCGAAGCGCACGATCATGCGCACGTCGTCCTCGTCATCGATCACCAGCACCCGCGCTTTGCTCATCGGTCATGTCCTCTCCCAGCGGCGCCGGGCTGCTGGTCCCCCGGCTGAGGGGGATCTGGAAGTAGAAGGTGGAGCCCTGCCCCGGCACGCTGCGCAGCCAGATCCGGCCGCCGTGCTCCTCGATGATCGCCTTGCTGATCGCCAGCCCCAGCCCCGTGCCGCCGGCGCTGCGCGTGGTCGAGCTGTCGACCTGCCGGAACCGCTCGAAGATCCGCTCGTGCTCGTCGGACGGGATGCCGGGGCCCTGATCCTGCACGGAGAAGCGCAGGCCCTGCATGACCAGGCGCGCCCGGGCCGAGACCGACTCCCCCTCGTCGCTGAACTTCACCGCGTTGGAGATCAGGTTGACCAGCACCTGCTGGATCCGGTCGCGGTCGCCGACCAGCTCCGCTCCCGGCGGCGCGTACCAGCGGAGCTGCACCCCGCGCTCGGCCGCGAAGCCCCGCATCTCCTCCACCGAGTCCCGCAGGACCTCCTCCGCCCCGAAGCGTTGGGGGTTCAGGGCCACGCGCCCCTCCTCGATCCGCTCGACGTCGAGGATGTCGTCCAGCAGCCGGATCAGCCGCTCGGTGTTGCGCACGGCCATGCCCAGGAAGTGGCCCTGCTCCGGCCGGCTTTCGTCGCGGTTGCCCGGCAGCGACTCCAGGATGCGCAGGGCGCCGTGCAGGGAGGTCAGCGGGGTGCGCAGCTCGTGGGAGACGGTGGCCACGAACTCCGTCTTCATCCGGTTGCTGGACTCGTGCCGTGTCTCGTCGCGGGCGATGAACAGCGTGCCCGACAGCTGGTGGTCCTGGTCCCGGAGCGGCGTGGCCCGCACGGCGAGGATCCGCTCGTTCGGCGAGTCCAGGACGAGGCGGCCCAGGGTCCGGGCGTCCTCGAACGGGCGGCCCCAGGGGATGACGTCGCCGCCGCCTCCGGCCGGGGAGCGCTCGGAGACCAGCTCCCCCACCCGCGCCGCGCTCAGCCCGACCAGGTCCGGCGGGGTGAGGCCGAGGAAGCCCGCGAACGCGCCGTTGGTGCGCAGCACCCGCCCCCGGAGGTCCAGGAGCAGGAACCCGTCGTCGCTGCCTTCCACCAGGGAGTCGACCAGGGCCCGACCCACCGCGAGCTCCCGCTGGAACCGCGAGGCCCGCTCGCTCAGCCGTTGGACCTCCCGCTCGGCCGCGGCGGCGGCCAGCGTCGCGGCCAGGCAGGCGATCAGCGGCTCCAGCTCCGGCAGCAGCAGCTCGGACGACGCGCTGCCCGGACGGGGGATCAGCCCCACCACGCCCAGGGACTCCGGGCCCAGGCGCAGGGGGAGGGCGGCCAGGCCCGGGCGGCGGGGGCTGGAGAAGACGCTGGCGACCGCCTGCTGCCGACGGTGCGCCGCGGCGAGGGGGCAGCCTTCGCTGTCCAACTCCACCTCCTCGGCCACGTCGGCCCACTGGGAGCCCGGGCGGCGCACCGACGCCTCCCGCACCAGCTGGCTGCGCGCGGGATCGAAGCGGAACAGCACCGCGCCGTCGAGGGGGAGGGAGGCAGGGAGCAGGGCCGCGGCAGCGTCCAGGCCGCGGCCGGGAAGCAGCTCCGCGAGGAGTTCGCTCGCGGTCGGTCCGACGTCCCCCTGGCTCAGAATCCCGCCAGGTGGCGGCCCAGTTGACCGGCCAGCGTCAGGTTGCGGCGCAAGGCGTCGGGGTCGCGGACGTCGCGGACCTTCTTGGCCAGGAAGGCCGGGCGACCGTAGAAGCGGCGGTAGGCCTCCTTCTGCAGGGCCTTGAGCTCGTCGCGGCTCATGCCCGTGGGGTCGTAGAAGACGTTGAAGATGTTCATGGAGCGCTCGTCCTGGACGAAGCGGTCGGCCTTGTCCAGGCGCTTCCACAGCCGCGAGCCGAACACCGGGTTCACCGGCGTGAAGAAGGCCCACTCCAGGGGCAGGCTGCAGGCGAAGTCGATCGTCGCCAGCGCCTCTTCGTAGGTCTCGCCCTCGATGCCCAGGCTCAGACGCGCCGCCACCTCGATCCCGGCGTCGTGGATGCGCTGCACGCCCGCGCGGCAGTCCTCCACCGTCAGCGGCGAGCCCATGGTCGCCGTGCGCAGGTTCTTGTCCACGCCGGAGATCAGCACCGTGTCGATGCGCCAGCAGCCCGCGCGCTTCATGAGATCCAGCTGCTCGGTCGTGAAGTCGTAGGACCAGAAGGTCACCGTCCACGTCCACTTCTTGCCCCGGGCCAGGATCAGCTCGCAGAGCTGCATGGCCGCCTCGGGGTCCGAGCTGAAGATGCCGAAGTGGTCGTAGAAGCCGAAGTCGGTGGTGCCCTGGTTCTGCTCGCACCACTCCATCTCGCCGAAGACGTGCTCGGGGCTGCGGATGCGGAACTGCAGCCCCCCCACGGCCGGCAGGTGGCACGACGCGCAGGTCAGCGGGCAGCCACGGCCGGTGAAGAGGATGGTGTTGTTGGAGCGGTTGTAGATGTTCAGCCGCGGGTTGTACTGCTCGGGCTGCCGCATCAGGTCCCGGGCCGGGTAGGGCAGGTCGTTGACGTCGGCGATGAGCGGCCGCTTGCACTCCTTGACGACGGCGTGGCCATCGCGCCAGGCGCAGCCGGCGATGCCCGCGAAGTTGCGGCTGCCGTCAGCGAAGCGGGCGATGATCTCCGAGAACGTCACCTCGCCCTCGCCGAACACGGCGGCGTCCAGGTCCGAACACTCGTCCATCACCGCGGCCTTGGCGACGTTGGTGTGCGCGCCGCCCAGCACCACCAGCTTGTCCGGCCAGCGCTCCTTGATCTTCGCGATCATCTCCCGGGTCTTGGCCCAGGTGCAGGTGACGCTGTTGATGCCGATCACGTCCGGGTCGAAGACCTCGATCTCACGGAACCACAGGTCGTCGGGCGTGCCGTACGACTCGACGTAGGTGACGTCGTGCCCTTCGCGCCGCAGCCAGGACGCCAGGTAGAGCAGCGACCAGAACGGCATCTTGCCGTTGATCGTCGACTCCCTCTTGAAGAGGTGGGTCCCCAGGAAGCCGCGCAGATCGGTCGGACCGTCGGCGAAGCGGATCTCCCGGTAGGTCCAGGGAGCAGCGGTGAGCAGGACGCGGGCCATCGCGGGGATCCTAGTGTTCGAACTCGAGGAAGCGAGGGAGGACGCCGCCCTCCGGCCCGAAGGCCTGGTGGCGGGCGAGCCGGGTCATGATGCGGGCGCCGTCGACCCACTTGGAGACGTTGCGTCCGCCGGCCATCGATCGGGCCAGGCGGAGCAAGCGCCCGGGCCGGCTGTAGAACCGGTAGTAGGCGCGGCGCTGCACGCCCATCAGGTACTCGTGGGTCAGCCCGTTGGCCACGAAGACCGCCTGGGTGGGGTCGCCCATGTAGTTGCGGTAGTCGTCCGCGGCCAGCTCGCCGTAGTCGGCGGCCATGTCCCGCAGCGGGGTGCCCACGAACGGCGTGGTGATCTTGAAGTTGGCCGACGCGATGGGCAGGGACCGCGCGAACTCGATGGTGCGGTCGATGGACTCGGGGGTGTCCGTGGGGTGGCCGATCATGAACAGGCCCTTGGCCTCGATGCCCGCGTCGGTGGTCCAGGTGATGCGCTCGCGCACCGTGCTGACGTCGGTGCCCTTCATGATGTCCTGCATCACGCGTGGGTCGCCGGTCTCGATGCCGTAGGCGATCTGCCAGCAGCCTGCCTTGCGCATGGCGTGGAGCAGCTCCCGGTCCACGGTGTTGACGTGGGTGGAGATGTTCCAGCTGATCTTGACGCCCCGGCGCAGGATCTCTTCGCAGATCTGCATGACGCGGCGGTGATCGAGGGTGAACGTGTCGTCGTAGAAGAAGATCTCCCGGATGCCGTACTCGGCCTGCAGGTGCTCGATCTCGTCCACGACATGGCCGGGCCCGTGCACCCGGAACTTGTTGCCCAGGATCTCCCGCCGCTCGCAGAAGATGCAGGAGTAGGGGCAGCCGCGCGACGTGTAGATGGTGGTCGCCGGCCACTCCCGGTACTGGAACATCGTCATGGCGTAGGAGTCGAGGGGCGGCAGCAGGTCCCGGGCGGGCCAGGGCAGCGAGTCCAGGTCGTCGATCCAGCCGCGGGGCGGCGCCTTGAGGAGCTCCGAGCTGGCGTCCCGGGGATCGCGGCAGAGCCACAGCCCGGGCACGGCGGCCAGGCGATCGGCGCCCCCGCCGGCCTCCAGGGCCACCAGGAGGTCGAGCATCATGACCTCGCCCTCGCCCACCGCGGCGGCGTCGAAGTGCGGGTTCCGGGCGCAGTCCTCGGGGGCGCCGGCGGGGTGCGGTCCGCCGACGACGACGAAGCAGGAGGGGGCCGCCGCGCGGCAGAGGTCCGCGATCTCCTCGGCCACCGGCACCGTCACCGTGTACAGCCCCATGCCCAGCACGTCGGGCGCGAAGGCGGCGATGGAGGCCTGCAGCTCGGGGCGGTCCTGGGGGCTGTGCTTCAGGTCGACGATGGCGACGTCGTGCCCGGACTGGCGCAAGAACGCAGCGATGTACGCCAGCCCCAGGGGGGGGGCCTGGTTGGGGGGCAGAAGGGGCGGGCGGCGGGCGGGGTCGGGAAAGTCCGCCGGATGGACCAGGAGTACGCGCATTGACGCCGCTGAGTGTAGCCTCAGGTCCGCCATCCCGCGGGGCCGGATCGTCGACGCGGCCCCTGCTGGGGTTCGGACGACGAGGGGCTGAATGAAGCCGCGGCCTGACCCGTCCCTGAGGTGGACCCTGGAGGATTCGATGCGACGCTTGACCCTGGTGCTGGCCCTGACCCTTCTGACTTCGGCCGCCGCTGCCGATCCCGGCGCCACGAAGGTGTGGTCGATGCTCGACGAGGACGCCGGCTGGGAGGTCCACAAGCTGGACGCGAAGGAGGGCGTCGACGTCTACAAGAAGGACCTTCCGGGCATCGACATCCCGGCCTTCAAGGGCGTCAAGGTGATGGACGTCGACGCCACGAAGCTGTTCGACGCCATCGTCGACTTCCCCCGCCAGGTCGGGCTGTCCGAGGACATTCCGCTGACCCACTCGGTGGTCTTGAAGACCACCGGCAACACCATCGACTTCTGGCAGTACCTGGACGTTCCCGGCTGGACCCTGGCCAACGACCGCTACTGGTTCGCCCGGGCCACCCTGCAGCGCGACATCGGCGGGGTGAAGGGGCACCACAAGCAGACCTGGCAGCAGATCGACCCCAGCGCCTACCCCGACGCGTGGCGGGCGGCGAAGGCCGTGGACGAGGACGCGGTCATGACCCCCCTCAACTACGGTTCCTGGGAGGTCATCCCCACCGCCGACGGCCGCACGCAGCTCATCTACCGCGTGATCTCCGACCCCGGTGGCCGCCTGCCGAAGTCCGCCCAGGCCCTGGCCACGGGCAAGACGCTGCCGGACAACCTGCTGCAGTTCGAGGCGGCCGCAAAGAAGCGGTAGGGGACCGTCGACCGGGGGGGGCGCTGGCGCGGGGGCACCGGCTCCGGTACGGTCCGCGCGCTTCGGAGACGGTCATGTCGTACATTCATCCCCCCCCCTCCCGCCCGCCTTCCTCCCTGGGCCTGCTGGTCTCCGTCCGGGCGACCGGGCGCGGGATCATCATCCTGTCGGGGCCCTCTTCCTGCGGGAAGGGCGTGGTGGCTGCGGCCCTGCGGCGAACGCTGCACCTGCCCGAGCGCTGCCACATCTCCATGGGCGACGCCCTCCGCCGCACGATCCACAGCGCCCGCACCGACGCCAGCTTTCGCGACCGCCTCGGCGCCGACTACGGCATCTGGCCCGACCGCTGCGTGTACGACGTCGAGCAGAACGACCCGGCGCTGGTGGCGAAGGCGCGGCACTACGAGGCCGAGCTCTACGTTCGCTACGGCTCCGATCCCTCGCAGCTGGACTGGCTGGACTACTGCGTCACCTGCGGCCTCCTGGTGCCCGATCCCTGGTCGGAGGGCATCATCGAGGGCGTGATCGCCGATCTGGCGACGCAGCACGAGTCGATCATCCTGCTGGACGGGTACCCCCGCACGGAGGTGGCCGCCCGCCACGTCCTGGACCTGAGCGAGCGTCACCGCATCCCGATCATCAAGGTCATCCACCTGTCGGTGTCCAAGCGCGAGATGCACCGACGCGCCCTGGGCCGGCAGCGCGCGGACGACACGCCGGAGATGCTGGAGCGCCGCTACGCCTTCTACGTCGACCACGTGCAGCCGAGCATCGAGTTCCTGAAGTCGCAGCTGGGCAGCCGCGCGGTCGTGCTGGTGGACGCCCACCAGCCGGCCTACGCGACCAACGGCGAGCTGGACCTGGAGTACTCGGTGCGCAACGTGGCCAACGCCGTCCTGATGGCGCTGGGGGTGTCCCGGCACATCCTGGAGAACCTCGAAGACGGCGACTGAGCGCCGGCTGACGCCTACTGGCGTCGCAGGTACCAGCGCACCTCGGTGCCGTCGTC
>CALCXL010000155.1 GCA_937907595.1 uncultured Pseudomonadota bacterium | reverse complement strand
GGAGATCACGCCGGTGGAGACCGTGGACGAGGAGGGCGAGGCCTTCACCGTCGCCCACGACGAGGGCATCCGCCGGGGCACCAGCTACGAGAAGGTGTCGACGTTGCGGCCCGCGTTCCAGGAGGACGGGCGCGTGACGGCGGCCACGTCCTCGCAGATCAGCGACGGCGCCGCGGCGCTCCTGGTGGCCAGCGAGGCCGCAGTCAAGCGATTGGGCCTCACCCCCCGCGCGAAGATCCGAACGATGTCCGTCGCGGGCGTGGACCCCACGATCATGCTGACCGGCCCCATCCCCGCCACCCGCAAGGCGCTGGCCCGTGCGGGCATGAGCATGGGCGACATCGACCTGTTCGAGGTGAACGAGGCCTTCGCGAGCGTGGTGCTCGGCTGGGCCCAGGCCACCGACGCGGACCTGGACCGGGTCAACGTCTACGGGGGCGCCTGCGCCCTGGGCCACCCCCTGGGCGCCAGCGGAGCCCGGCTGCTGACCACCCTGCTCAACGCCCTGGAGCAGCGGGACCTGAGCGTGGGGCTGAGCACGATGTGCATCGGCTTTGGGCAGGGCATCGCCACGATCATCGAGCGGGTCTGATCCCGCGTCGAGCCTGACCGCTCGACGTCGCGCCGGTCAGGCCGGGGGCGGGCCGCCGGGACGTCGCCCCAGCACCACGCGGGGCACGCCGGCCAGATCCTCGCGCAGGGAGAGCTCCGTGAAGCCCGCCTGGGCGAAGATCGCCTGCACGGCCTCCCCCTGCTCGTGGCCCACCTCCACCGCCACCCACCCGCCGGGGGCCAGCCAGGGCAGGGCCTCGGCGATGCGGCGGTAGTGCAGCAGCCCGTCGTCGGGGGCGAAGAGCGCCATGGCGGGCTCGTGATCGCGGACATCGGCCATGAGCCCCGCCCGCTCGTCCTCGCGGATGTAGGGCGGGTTGGCCACCAGGGCGAGCAGGGTGCCCCCGAAGCGCTCCGGCAGGCGACTGAGTCCGTCGCTGCGCACGAAGCCGACCCGATCGCTCACCTCCAGCGTGGCGGCGTTGGCGCGGGCCACCTCCAGGGCCTCGGCGGAGAGGTCCAGGGCCAGCAGCTTCAGGCCGGGGCGCTCAGCGGCCAGGGTGAGGGCGATGGCCCCCGATCCGGTGCCGTAGTCCACCACCACGCCCTCCGCCTCGGCCGGCAGGCGCTTCAGGACCTCGTCGATGAGGACCTCCGTGTCCGGTCGGGGGATGAGCACGCGGGCATCCACTGCGAAGGGGCGGCCGTAGAACTCCCGCTCCCCCAGGATGTAGGCGACGGGCTCCCGGCGTCCGCGCCGCTTGACCAGGGCGCGGTACGCGTCCAGCTCGTCGGGGGCCAGCGGGCGGTCGAAGGAGGTGTAGAGCACCATGCGCTCGACCTGGAGCACGTGGGCCAGCAGCAGCTCCGCGTCCAGGCGGGCGGAGTCGAGGCCGCGGTCGCGGAACCAGGACGTGGTGGTCTTCAGCAGCTCGGCGATGTTCACCCGGCGGCTCCCCCCAGTGTCACTCGTCGTCGAGCTGCTCGAGCGCCTTCGCCTCGAAGTACGTGGCGCAGTGGTCCAGCAGGTCGTCCAGATCGCCCTGCAGGACCTTGTCCAGCGTGTACAGCGTGGTGCCGATGCGGTGGTCGGTGATGCGGCCCTGGGCGTAGTTGTAGGTGCGGATGCGCTCGCTGCGGTCGCCCGTGCCCACCTGGTCCTTGCGCAGCGCGGCCGACTCGGCGTCCACGATCGCCCGCTCCTTCTCGTAGACGCGGGTGACCAGCACGGTCATGGCCTTGGCCTTGTTCTTGTGCTGCGACTTCTCGTCCTGGCAGATCACCACCGTGTTGGTGGGCAGGTGGGTGATGCGCACCGCCGAGTCGGTGGTGTTGACGCTCTGCCCGCCGGGGCCCGACGCGCGGAAGACGTCGATGCGCAGGTCCTTGTCCTGGATGTTCACCTCCACGGGGTCGGCCTCGGGCATCAGGGCCACCGTGGCGGTGGACGTGTGGATGCGGCCCTGGGTCTCCGTGGCGGGGACCCGCTGCACGCGGTGCACGCCGGACTCGTACTTGAGGCGCTTGTAGACGTCGGGGCCCTTCACCTGGGCGATGACCTCCTTGTAGCCGCCGGAGTCGTTGTGGCTGACGCTCATCAGCTCGAACTTCCAGCGCCGCCCCTCCCCGTAGCGGGAGTACATGCGGAACAGGTCGGCGGCCCAGAGGCCGGCTTCGTCCCCGCCCACGCCCGCGCGGATCTCCAGGATGACGTCGCGCCCTTCGTGGGGGTCGCGGGGCAGCAGCAGGAGCTTGAGGCGGGTCGCGCCCTCCTCGATCCGGGGCTCCAGCGAGGAGATCTCCTCCTTGGCCATCTCCCGCATGTCCGGGTCGCCGTCGCCGAGCATCTCCCGGGCCTCGTTGAGCTCCGCGCTCAGCGCCTTCCAGCCCCGGTAGGCGTCCACCACGTCCCGGAGCTGCGCGTACTCCTTCATCAGCTCCTGGAGCTTGCTGGGATCCGAGGCCAGACCGGGGGACGCAAGCTGCGCCTCCACCGAATCAAAGCGGTTCTCGACGGAGTCGAGCTGGTCGAACATCGACATGGCGGCGAGGGTAGGGGCTCCGCCTGGCGATCGCCAGCGGGGGGTGGGTTCAGGGCGGGTTCAGGGACCGATCGGGGACCGATCGGGGGGCGCTCAGGCCTCGGCGGCGGCCAGGAACGTCACGCCGGTCCAGTCCGGGTCCTTCAAGGCGCCCTCGTGCTCCAAGGCGCGGCGCAGCGAGACCAGGGCGACCTCCAGCTGCTTGTCGTCCGGCTCGATCGTGGTCAGCTTCTGCATGAGCCGGCCGGGCACCACCAGGAGGTCCCAGCCCGCGCCCGACGCGCCCTCATTCTTGCGCTTGCCGGCCCACTTGATGAACTCGTAGGAGATGCCGGCGATGGGCACCATCAGCGGCACCTTGATGGACGCCTGCAGCAGCGTCAGCTTCCAGCCCGTCAGCGTCTCCGGGATCAAGAAGGTCTGCAGCAGGGGGAACGCGGCGGCGAAGAAGCCGATGGAGATCAGGATCACGAAGACCAGGAACGACGTGCCGCAGCGCGGGTGAAACGTCGGGTACTTCGACGCGTTGGCGACCGTCAGGTCCTCCCCCGCCTCGTAGACGTGAATGCTTTTGTGCTCAGCCCCGTGGTACTGGAACACCCGCTTGATGTCCGGCATGCGGCGGATCAGCAGGATGTAGGCCACGAAGATGCTCATCTTGATCGCGCCGACCAGCGTGTGGAAGAGCGGCGACTCCACCGGCGCGTCGTAGCTCAGCAGGTCCCCCAGCGGCACGCCGCCGAAGAGCGCGAACACCGCCGAAGCGGTGACGTGGGGCACGTAGATGAACAGCGCGGCGCCCAGGAACAGCGACGAGATCAGCGAGAAGGCGATCGCGCCCTGCGTCATGACGCTGGAGCCCGACTTCGCCTCACGCACCGCGTCCAGGTCCGCGACGCCCTCGGCCTTCGCCTTCTCCAGGGCCTCGGCCTCCTCCTCCGCCTGGATGGCGACGTCGGCGGAGAACGACAGCGCCTGCATGCCGTTGATCAGGGCTTCCACCATGACCACGGCGCCCCGCAGGAAGGGCTTCTTGAGGAAGTTCCAGCGTTCGTCCAGGGGGACCCACTCGGAGTCCTTGACGACGATCGTGTCGTCGGGCTTGCGAACGGCGATGACCATGGACCGCGGTCCACGCATCATCACGCCCTCGATGACGGCTTGACCGCCGACGTCCAGCCTGTCGGACAAACGCTGCTCCTCGCCCTAGCGGCGCTTGATGTTGTCGATGTCGAAGTTCCCGAACTTGTTCTTGAACCGCTCGACGCGTCCGGCCGAGTCCACGATCTTCTGCGTGCCCGTGTAGAAGGGGTGGCTGAAGGCCGTGATGTCCGCCTTGACGACGAAGTGCTCGACGCCGTCGATCTCCCGCGTCTCGTTCGACTTCATGGTCGAGCGGGTGATGATCTCGTCCTTCGTGGAGATGTCCACGAACACGACGTTGTTGAGGGTCGGGTGAATGTCCTGCTGCATGGTGGGCTCCGAGCCTCCGGTCACTGCCGAAGTGTAGGTCCGAATCGCGCCCCCGCAAGAGCGAGGCGCGCGGGCGCGGCTTGTATCAACGGGTGATGGCGAGGTCAAGCAATGGCTGCGGGGCCCGGCCCCCAGCTCCCGCCCCCAGCAATCCGGATTCGGTCAATCCCCGTCGGGCCGGGCCCGCTCCAGACGGCAGGGGGGCGTGACGCCGGGGCGACCGACGCACTCCGCGTCCACCAGGGCCTGGGCCAGGTGCTCGGCGTACCAGCGGTAGGCGTGGCGGCCGGGGTGCAGCATCTGGAGATCGGGGATGGCCTCCAGATCGGCCCAGGCGTCCTTGCGCAGGTCCACCACCCGCGGCTTCGAGTCGACGACGTGGCCGGGGTTGCCGCCCGCGGGCGGGATGAAGACCACCACGGGCACCCGGTCGTCGACGTCCTGGATCAGGCCGGACAGCAGCTCCGTCGCCACCTCCTCGGCGCGCCGGTTGATGGGGCGACGGCGGGTGCGCGGCTCCTGCTGGGCGGCCAGGCTGCGGTTGGCGTGCAGGGCGGCGAGCCGCCAGGCCTTGCTGTGGCGGAAGAGGGGCTGCAGGGGGCCCGGGGGCGGCGCTCCCAGCAGGTACTCGCGGTACAGCCCTCCCAGGGGGCCCTGGTGCTCGGGCAGGGCCCAGCGGGGGCACTGCTCGGGGGTGGTGGGCAGCATGATGCGCGGGCCCAGGTTGAAGGTCTGGAAGACCAGGAGGTCGGGCGACCACCGCTCCAGGGCGACGCGGGTCTGCCGCACCTTCTGCCGCGTGTTGTACCCGTCGTGCCCCAGGTTCCAGACCTCCACCGCCGGCCCCACCCGCGCGCGCAGCTCCCGCTGAAGCTGCGCCGGCCAGGTGTTCTCGTTGCTGACGGCGGCGCCGTAGGTGTTGGAGCCGCCAAAGCAGAGCACGCGGAAGGCGTCGGTCCGGGCCTCCGTGCGCTCCTCGTCCCGGAAGCCCAGGGAGTTGGTGCGGATCACGCGGGGGTCGTCGGCGTAGAGCGTCTCCTCCGGGGCGAGCACGGCCTGGTCCAGGCCGATGGAGATCGACACGTTGGGCGCGATCTCGTAGAGCAGCTCAGGGTCCTCCGACGGCCGGAACACGACCTGGTCGGCGGACATGAGCTCGACCAGCTCCAGGAAGCGCGGGGTCTCGTCGGTGATCCCGCGCACCAGGACCTCGGCGACCACGGCGGCGATGCCCACCCCAAACAGCGACGCGGCGACGGCAAAAGCCGCCAACCGCGCGCGTGTTCGAGGGGGGCGATCCGCCATCGGCGACCGCTACGAGTTCATCGCGTCCAGGAACTCGGCGTTGTTCTTGGTCTTCTTGAACTTGTCGAGCAGGAACTCCATGGAGTCGATGACGTTCAGCGGGCCGAGCACCTTGCGGAGCAGCCAGAGCTTGGTCATCACGTCGTGCGGGATCAGCAGATCCTCGCGCCGCGTGCCCGACTTGTTGATGTCCAGGGCCGGGAAGATGCGGCGCTCGACCAGGCGGCGGTCGAGGTGGATCTCCATGTTGCCGGTGCCCTTGAACTCTTCGAAGATCACCTCGTCCATGCGGGACCCGGTGTCGATGAGCGCCGTGCCCATGATGGTCAGGCTGCCGCCCTCTTCGATGTTGCGCGCCGCGCCGAAGAAGCGCTTGGGGCGGTGCAGGGCGTTGGAGTCGACACCACCGGACAGGATCTTGCCGCTGGGCGGGACGACCGTGTTGTAGGCGCGGGCCAGGCGGGTGATCGAGTCCAGGAGGATGACGACGTCGCGGCCGTGCTCCACCAGCCGCTTGGCCTTCTCGATCACCATCTCCGCGACCTGCACGTGGCGGGTGGCGGGCTCGTCGAAGGTGGAGGAGATGACCTCACCCTTGACCGAGCGCTGCATGTCCGTGACCTCCTCGGGCCGCTCGTCGATGAGCAGCACGATGAGGAAGACCTCCGGATGGTTGTGCGCGATGGCGTCGGCCAGCTCCTGGAGGATGACCGTCTTGCCCGTGCGGGGCGACGCCACGATCAGGCCGCGCTGGCCCTTACCGATCGGCGTCATGAGGTCCATGATCCGGGTGCTCAGCTTCTCCCGGTCGTGCTCCAGGTTGAGCTTCTCGTCCGGGTACAGCGGGGTGAGGCTGTCGAAGAGGACCTTGCGCTTCGCCACTTCCGGCGGATCGAAGTTGATCGTGTTGACCGCCAGCAGGGCGAAGTAGCGCTCGCCCTCCTTGGGGCGGCGGATCTCGCCTTCGACCGTGTCGCCGGTGCGCAGGTTGTAGCGCCGCACCTGGCTGGGCGAGATGTAGATGTCGTCCGGGCCGGGCAGGTAGTTGTAGACCGCGCTGCGCAGGAAGGCGTAGCCGTCGGGCAGGCGCTCCACCACGCCGGTGCCGAACACCTTGCCGTTGCGGTTGGTGTGGGCTTCCAGGATGTGGAAGATCAGCTCCTGCTTGGACGCGCCGCCGGTGGCCTCGATGTCCAGGGAGCGGGCGTGGGCGATGAGCTCGTCCGGCTTGGCGCGCTTGAGCGCCTCCAGATCCAGGTCGTCGGGGACCGGACCGTCCCACTCGGAGCGCGGGCGCTCCTCCTCACGCGCCCCGCCGGTGCGGGTCTTGCGCTTGCGTCGGCTGCGGCGGCGGCGGCGGCCATCGCCGTCCTCCCCGTCGTTGTCGCCGTCGTTGTCGCCGTCGTTGCTTTCCCGTGCCTCGGCCGCGGGCGAGGCCACCACGCGGGGGGCGCGCTTGCGCTTGGCCGGCGCGTCGCTGGACGCCGCGGGGGCGGGGGTGTCGTTCTGCTGTTCTTCGTCGGACATGGGGATTCCGGGCTGCGCGGGGGGGGAGTCGCCGATCGGCGGGTGCGCTGGGGGGGTCAGGACGACCCCGATGTATGTCCCTGATACGGGATGGTGGGAGGGGGACCGTCCGTGGGGCAAAAGCCTTCGCACACAACGGTCCGGCGGAGGATGCAGCGGGCCATCCCGGCTGTCAAGGCCGCACTGCTCGTTGTCGCGGCGCCGCGCTGCGTCGTGCGATCCGATCCGTGGGGTTTCGGCCCGTCGGCGTGGGCGGCTAGGCTCCCGCGCATGTCCGACATCGACCCCGATCTGATCGCCCGCTGGCAGGCCCTGGCCGCCGAGGTGGAGGCCCACAGCCACCGCTACTACGTGCTGGACCAGCCGACGATCAGCGACCAGGCCTACGATCGCCTGTTCCGTGAGCTGGAGGACCTGGAGCGCGAGCACCCAGCGCTGCGGCGGCCCGACTCGCCGACGCTGCGGGTGGGCGGGCCGCCCCTGGACTCCCTGAGCAAGCTGGAGCACCCCACGCCCATGCTCAGCTTGGACAACTCCTACGACGAGCGGGAGATCGGCGAGTTCGACGCGCGCGTCCGCAAGCTGCTGGGGCTGGAGCGGCACCTGGCCTACCTGGTGGAGCCGAAGCTGGACGGCATCGCCATGGAGCTGATCTACCGGGACGGCATGCTGGAGTCGGGCATCACCCGGGGCGACGGCCAGGTGGGCGAGGAGGTCACGGCGAGCGTGCGCACGATCCGCAACCTGCCCCTGCGCCTGGCGGGGAGCTGGCCGGGGCTCCTGGCGATCCGGGGCGAGGTCGTGATGACGCGATCGGGCTTCCAAACCCTCAACCGCAAGCGGATCGGTCGGGGGGAGGACGCCTACATCAACGCCCGGAACTCCACCGCCGGGCTGGTCCGCAACCTCGATCCCAAGAACGCCGCGGAGGCGCCCCTGCGCTTCTTCGTGCACTCCGCCGGGCTGGCCGAGCACGCCCGTTACCCCTTCCAGCACGCCTTCGTGCAGTTGGCGCAGGGCATGGGGTTCCAGGCGGCCGCAGGCATTCGGCGCTGCGAGGGGGTGGAGCAGATCCTGGCCGCGCTGCACGCCATCGAGGCCCTGCGACCCACCCTGGACTACGACATCGACGGCGCGGTAGTGAAGGTCGACGGCGTCGCCGAACAGGAGGAGCTGGGCTTTCGCTCGCGCTCGCCGCGTTGGGCCATCGCCTACAAGTTCGCGGCCGAGCAGCAGACGACGCGGCTCCTCGCCATCGACGTGCAGGTGGGGCGCACGGGGGCCCTGACGCCGGTGGCGCGGGTGGAGCCGGTGTTCGTGGGCGGGGTCACCGTCAGCAACATCACGCTGCACAACCGCGACGAGATCGATCGCAAGGACATCCGGGTGGGCGACGTGGTGGTGGTGCAGCGCGCGGGCGACGTCATCCCCCAGGTCGTGCGATCGCTGCCCGAGCAGCGGAGCGGGGAGCTGCCGCCCTTCGACTTCCCCACGGCCTGCCCGGTCTGCGGCACCGAGGCTGTGGAGGTGGAGGGCGAGGTAGCGATCCGCTGCCCGAACACCTGGGGCTGCGCGGCGCAGGTGCAGGCGGCGCTGCGGCACTTCGCCGGGCGCGATGCCATGGACGTCGACGGCCTGGGCGAGAAGCTGATCGCGCAGCTGGTGGAGGCGGGGCTCGTGACCACGCCCGCGGACCTCTACACCCTCACGATCCCCCAGCTGGCCGGCCTGGAGCGCATGGCGGACAAGTCGGCGGAGAACCTGCACGCCGCCATCGACGTGAGCCGGGGTCGTGCCCTGCACCGGGTGCTCTACGCCCTGGGCATTCGACACGTCGGGCGAACGGTCTCAAAGAAGCTCTGCGCCCACTTCGGGACCTGGGAGGCGCTGGTGGCGGCGTCGGTGGAGGAGCTCGAGGCGGTGGAGGAGATCGGTCCGATCCTCGCCCGCACCCTGGTGGGCTGGCTTGCGGTGGAGCGGAACCAAAGCGTGGTCCAGGGGCTGCGCGACGGCGGCGTCCTCTTCCCGGACGTGGAGGCGGCGGAGGTGCCCGAGGGCGCGCTCCAGCCCTTCGCCGGCAAGTCGGTGGTGGTGACGGGCACCCTGGAGTCCATGAGCCGCGATCAGGCCAAGGCCGCGATCGAGGCGGGGGGGGGCAAGGCCTCGGGAAGCATCAGCGGCAAGACGGACTTCCTGGTGGCCGGGGCCAAGGCGGGCAGCAAGCTGAAGAAGGCCGAGGGCCTGGGGGTGGCGGTGCTGGACGAGGCCGCCTTCCTGGCGATGCTCGAGGGGACGGCGTGAGGGCGGCGCTGCTGGCCCTGTTGTTGATCGGCTGCGCAGCGGAGGGACCGGCGCCCGTCACGCCCGCCCCGACCCGCGCTGCGGCGACGCCGCCGCCGAAGGCGTCGATCGTGCACATCGACGTCCCCCGCCACGCCGCGGAGCACGGCGCGGACTTCAAGGCGGACTGGAGCTTCGATCTGGTGGCCAGCGCCGCCTGGTCGGCCCACGTCCACGTCATCCCCCAGGGGCAGATCGTGCCCTGGCACCTGCATCCGGAGAACGACGAGCTGGTATTCGTCGCCGCCGGGCAGGGGAGCTGGCTGCAGGCGGGCGGCGAGTTCGAGGTGGTCGCCGGGCAGGCGGTGGAGTCGGCGCAGGGGGTGGTGCACGGGGTGCGGAACCGCCGGCCGGAGGCCCTGGTGACGGTGGTGATCCAGCGGCCCGAGTTCGGTCAGAACTGGTACGTGGTGCCCTCGGAGGTGGCCGAGCCCGGCGCGTCGACTCGGATGGATGACGCCGGGCAGGCCTTCGCCGGCTGGAGCATCGACTGGTGGACCGGTGGGCAGGCCGACGGCACGGCGCTGTACCTGGTGGCCGAGGGCGTAGGGGAGCTGTCCTTCGAATCGACGCGCCTGCCCCTGCGGCCCGGGGTCTTCGTCAAGGCGCCCGCCGGACGCCCGGTCCGCCTCGAGGGCGAGGGGCTGCGCATCCTCCGCGTCCGCATCCCCGAGGGCTGAGGGACGCGCCGCCGATCGGCCCCGTCGGCTCCGGTCAGCCCCCACCGCCGGGGTGGTGGGTCACGGCCCAGGTCTCCGCCGCCGCGCCGTACCACAGCGCCTGGAGCTCCTCGGGGCCCTCGTCGGTCAGGAGCGAGCCGGGCTCGGGCGTGGGGTAGAGCTGCTCGTAGGTGAGCA
>CALCXL010000154.1 GCA_937907595.1 uncultured Pseudomonadota bacterium | reverse complement strand
GCCGCCGCCCTGGTAGCCACCGCCACCACCACCGCCGCCGCCGGCTCCGCCGCCGCCGCCCGCGCCGCCGACGCCCGTCAGGAAGACCATCTCCCGGGCCACGACCTCGGTCGACCACTTCTTGACGCCGGCCTTGTCGGTGTACTCGCGGGTCTGCAGCCGACCCTCGACGTAGACCTTGGTGCCCTTGCTCACCAGCCGCTGGACGAGCTCAGCGAGCTTGTCCCAGGCGGTGATGTTGTGCCATTCCGTGCGGTCGGTGCCATCGCGCCCCCGCTCGGAGGTCGCCATGGAAAAGCGGACAACCGCCTTGCCGGACTGGGTGTATCGAAGCTCGGGATCCCGGCCGGCGTTGCCCAGCAGGATCACCTTGTTGACGGAGTAGGCCATCGATCGCGTCCTCTCGAAGGGCGGCGAAGATATCAGGCCCCCGGGGCTGCCACCAGCCCGGGCTGACCAGAGTTGAGCGAAGAGCCGGCCGCATGGCAGACGCCCCTCGATCCCCATCGCGCAGGGGGGCCGCCAGCCTCCCACCGCGAACCCCACTCGGGGCGACAGGAGCCTCGCCGCCACCCGGGACGAAAATCGTCCCGGGTAGGGTGCGGCCCCCGTCTTGGAGGGCCATCGCGCCCGTCGAACGCTGCTAGAGTCCTGCCGATGCGCTCCACTGTGGCCCTTTCCGTCGCCCTCCTCTGCGTGCCGCTGGTCGCGCAGGCCCAGGGCCGTACCTCCCGCCCCATCGACGATGAGAGCACGGAGATCGACCTGGACGAGGTGGACAGCGACCTTGGCCGCGAACGGCCGCCCCTGTACCCGGAGGAGATCACGCGCGCGGATCTGGGCCAAAGGGTCCTCGTGGTCCCGTTCCGGGGCGCCACCCGCGCGTCCGAGGGCATCGGGGAGCTGCTCGGCGCCTACCTGTACGACGAGCTGGCCGGGGAGGACCACCTGGAGGTCGTCGACCTGAGTGAGTGCACGGACGTGGAGGGCGTGGAGGCGGAGCTCTACTACGCCGGTTGTCCGTCGGGCGACGAGCTCGGTTGCCAGTTCGTCATCGGCGAGGTCAACGGCCTGGACCGGGTCGTCGGCGGGCGCGTCACCTCGCTGGGGGAGGAGGACCGCTACCGCGTGGTGGTCACCATCCTCAACGTCCTGACCGCCCAGGAGGAGTACTCCTACGCCCTGGACCTGGGCGCGGGCGAGGATGACCTGCTCCCCCGCACCGCGGTCCTGGCCCTCGATCGACTCCGCCGGGAGGAGCTCCTCGCGCCCTACCGGGAGGCAGAGGCCGACCAGGAGAGCCTCATCCGCGCCATGCAGGACGCAGCCTCGGCGGAAGAGCAGCGCCTGGTCGCGCGCATGGAGCCGGAGATCGAGGACGAGGAGCTCGCCGACCTGGCCCGGGACCTGCGCCAGCGGCCGAAGCGCAAGTTCACGCAGGCCGACATCGACGACGTCAAGGACGCCGACGGCGTGGAGCGCGAGTGGGAGACCATGGGGCTGACGGAGCGGCAGTTCCTGTCGTACCGCAACAGCAACCTGGACTTCGACGAGTGGCGCAGCCGCTGGGCCGGCCACCGACTGCAGATCCTGGTGAGCGGCTGGGCCGGCTTCGTGGGCGGCGCCACCGGCTTGCGCTACTACGGCCACTTCCTGCGCGCGCCGAACCTGCAGGGGCCCCACGCGGACGACTACGCCTTCCAGCACGTGGAGGGCGGCTCCGGCTTCGTCATGGGGTTCAGCGCCGGGTTCGGCATCCTGCGCAACCTGGACGTGGAGTTCAGCGGCTGGTGGAGCCGCAACACCACCCGGATCTTCATCTACGCGGACCAGGCCATCCAGAACCCCGACACGAGCGACACGGATCGCCCGCTGATCCCCGATCCGGCGGGGGACCCGCCCCCGGGCTGGGACTCGCGGGAGACCAACCTCTTCGGCGGCGACGTGATGCTGCGCTTCTACCCGATCCAGGTGCCGCTGGTGCGGCCCTCGATCGGCGCGGGCATCGCCTGGATCACCTACCCCAACCTGGAAGCCAACGACGAGGTCGCCGGCGGCATCCCGGAGGAGTGGCAGACCTTCAAGCAGGTCACGGACTTCGGGGTCCAGGTGGAGGGCGGGGTGAACTTCGACTTCCACACCAACCTGGGAATCTTCCTGCGGGTCCCGGTGATGATCGCCTTGAACCCCAGCCGCTCGCAGGAGGTGGACGGCGCCGCCGAGGTCATCGTCCCCTTCGAGTCGCCCACCGACCCGCCCTTCGGCACCGTCAAGGTCGTCATCGGCGTCCAGGGGCGCATCTTCGGCAAGCCGCTCGAACCCAAGTTCACGACGGACGACGACATCCTCGATGAAGACAGCAATTGACCTCCCCCTCGCGGCCCTCCTGGCGCTCCTGATGGCCCTGCCCGTGTTGACTACGGGCTGCACCGAGGAGCAGAAGGTGAAGATGCAGACCGCCGCGGACACGCGCCGCCGGGCGGAGTCCCAGCGCGTGGTCAAGGAGCGGGCGCTGGAGTACTGGGACGCAGTCCGCTGGCAGAACTGGTCCATGGCCGCCATCTACTTCCAGGAGGCGGAGGACCAGAAGCGCTACCTGCAGATGCAGACCCGACTGGACGCGAAGCACCCGGCCATCGACGAGGTGGAGATCGCCTACGTCTTCGTGGACCCGGAGACCTTCGAGTCGGGCGAGGTCCGCGTGCAGTGGAATACGGTGGCGGCGAAGGAGGCCAAGGTCGTCGAGGAGCAGCACACCCAGCGTTGGTACAAGGACGGGGGCCGCTGGTGGATCGACCCCGAGGGCAGCCTGCTGGAGACCGCGGAGGCCGGCGCCGGCGCGACCTCGTCGGCCCCGGTGACGCCCAATAAGCCCGCCCCAGCCGCGACCGACGCCGCAACCACCCCGCCCCCGGAGACGCCATGAGCGCAAACTCGGGCCTCCCCGTCGCGGTCGTGCTCGCCGCGGGCAAGGGCACGCGCATGCGCTCGTCGGCACCCAAGGTCCTGTTCCCCGTGCTCGGTCGGCCCATCGTGCAGCGGGTGGTGGACGCGGCGCGGGAGGCGGGCTGCGACGACGTCGTCGTGGTCGTGGGCTTCGGAGAGGACCAGGTGCGCGCGACCCTCGGCGGCGTGGCCTTCGCCCGCCAGGAGGGCCTGCAGGGCACCGGTCAGGCCGTGGCCTCGGCCCGGGCCTCCGCCGCCTTCTCTGGACGCACCGTGCTTGTGCTCCCCGGCGACGTCCCGCTGATGCGCGGGGACAGCCTGCGCCGCATGCTGGCCCGTCACGCGGAGTCGGGCGCTGCGATCACGGTGCTCTCCATGGCCCCGGACGACGCCACGGGCTACGGCCGCCTGGTGCGCGGAGCCGACGGCCAGGTCGAGCGAATCGTGGAGCACCGGGACGCGAACGCCGCGGAGCTGGCCATCGGGGAGGTGAACACGGCCGTCTACGCCATGGACGGTGACTTCCTCTTCGGGGCCGCCGCCGCCGTCGACGCCCTCACCACCGACAACGTGCAGAACGAGTACCTGCTCACCGACGTCGTCGCCATCGCCCGGGCCCGCGGGCTCCGCGTGGAGGCCCACCTGCTGGAGGACCCGGACGAGGTCGCGGGCATCAACGACCGGGCCCAGCTCGCCGCCCTGGAGCGCTCGCTGCGCGTCCGGATCGCCGACCGCTGGATGCGCGCCGGCGTGTCCATGGACGACCCCTCCTCGGTCCGCATCGAGGAGGCGGTGGAGCTGGGCAAGGACGTCGTCCTCGGCGCCGGGGTGGAGCTGCGGGGGCGCTGCACCGTCGCGGACGGCGCGATCATCGGCAAGGGCGCGCAGCTGGTCGACGTCACCGTGGGGGCCGGCGCGGTCCTGGAGCCCTACGTCGTGGCCGCCTCGGTGGACTTCGCCGCTGGAGCCCGGGTGCTGCCCTTCTCCGTGCTGCGCGGCCTGAACGAGAAGAAGCCCCTGGAGAGCAACGACGCCGACCGCGTCCAGGTGGGGAGCGGCGCCCGAGTCGGCCCCTTCTCCCACCTGAGACAGGCCAGCGACGTCGGCCCGAACGCACACGTGGGCAACTTCGTGGAGCTGAAGAAGACGTCCCTGGCGGAGGGCGCCAAGGCCAACCACCTGTCGTACCTGGGCGACGCGATCATCGGGGCGCGCAGCAACATCGGCGCGGGGGTCATCACCTGCAACTACGACGGCTTCGCCAAGCACCAGACCCGGGTCGGCGCCGACGTGTTCGTGGGCACGGACAGCCACCTGGTCGCCCCGGTGCGGCTGGGCGACGGCGCCTACGTCGCCACGGGCACCACGGTCACCAAGGACGTGCCGGCGGACGCGCTGGCCATCGGGCGCGCGCGCCAGGAGAACAAGAAGGGCTACGCCGCCAAGCTCAAGGCCCAGCTCGAGCGCCGGGCCGCCCGCAAGAAGGCGCACGACTCGTCCGCGTCCCCCCCTGCCCCGGCCCCGGAGCCCGCCCCCAGCGAGGACAGCCCCACGGAGCCCGGCGGCGGATCCGAACGGAGCTGACGTGCGCGAGCTGGTGGAGGGGCTGAACGACGCCCAACGCGAGGCCGTCTGCCACCCCGGGGGCCCCCTGCTGGTGCTGGCCGGCGCGGGCTCGGGCAAGACCCGCGTGCTCACCCTGCGCATCGCCTGGCTGGTGGAGGAGGCCGGCCTGCGCCCCTGGGAGATCCTGGCCCTCACCTTCACCAACAAGGCCGCACGGGAGATGAAGGAGCGGGTCGGCCGCTACCTGGGACCCGACGGCCGGGACTGCTGGGTCTCCACCTTCCACTCGACCTGCCTGCGCATCCTCCGGCGGGAGATCAACCTGCTGGACGGCTTCAGCGGGGACTTCGTCATCTACGACGACCGCGACAGCAAGGAGCTGGTCAAGCGGTTGCTGAAGGAGAACAAGGTCCCCACGACGGTCAACCCCCGGGCGATCTCGTCGGCCATCGACCGCGCCAAGAACGACGGCCTGTCCCCGGAGGAGCTGGCGACGGAGCGACGGCCGGACCTGGACGCGCGGGTGCCGGAGATCTACCGGCAGTACCAGCGCCGCCTGCAGGAGGCCAACGCGGTCGACTTCGGCGATCTCATCGGCCACACCATCCGCCTGTTCGACGCCAGCCCCTCGCTGCTGGAGCGCTACCGCCACAAGTTCAACCACGTGCTGGTGGACGAGTACCAGGACACCAACCACAGCCAGTACCGCCTGCTCACCCAGCTCGCGGATCACGGCCCGCGCAACATCTGCGTGGTGGGCGACGAGGACCAGAGCATCTACTCCTTCCGGGGCGCGGACATCCGCAACATCCTGGACTTCGAGCGGGACTTTCCGGGGGCGAAGGTCGTGCGCCTGGAGCGCAACTACCGCTCGACGCGGGCCATCCTCACCGCGGCGACGGCGGTGGTGGAGCAGAACGAGCAGCGCAAGGGCAAGACGCTGTGGACGGACAAGCCCGGCGGCGATCCGATCACCCTGCACACGGGCTTCGACGATCGGGAGGAGGCGCGCATCGCCGTGCAGCTGGTCCGCCGGGAGATGGCGGCAGGCCGGCGTCCGCGGGACATCGCCGTCTTCTACCGGACCAACGGCCAGAGCCGCCTGCTGGAGGAGGAGTTCCTGGCCGCCCGTCTGCCCTTCGTGCTGGTGGGCGGGCAGCGCTTCTACGAGCGCAAGGAGGTCAAGGACGCGCTGGCCTGGCTGAAGTTCCTGCACAACACCCGGGACGATGTCTCCCTGCTGCGGATCATCAACACCCCCCCGCGGGGCATCGGCGCCAAGACGGTGGAGGCGGTCACCAGCCGGGGGCGCGCGTCGGAGGCCAGCGCCTGGCAAGGCCTGGTGGAGCTGGTCGACGACCCCTCCACCCCGGGGCGCCAGACCAAGCCGCTGCGAGCCTTTCGAGACCTCATCGACGCCCTGCAGGTGGCCCGCGCCGGCCGCTCGCTGCCTGAGCTCGTTGAGGCGGTGCTCGAACGCTCGGGCATGGCCGACCAGCTCCGGCAGGACGGCAGCTTCGAGGCGGAGGGGCGGCTCTCCAACCTGCAGGAGCTGGTCAACAGCACGGCCGACTACGCGGGCCACCCGCCGGGCCAGGGCCTGGTGGAGTTCCTGGACCGGGTCGCTCTGGTGGCCGACGTCGATTCCCTGAAGGAGGTGGAGGAGGGCGACGACGGCCGCATCACGCTGATGACGGTGCACAGCAGCAAGGGGCTGGAGTTCCCGGTGGTGCTGGTGATCGGCATGGACGAGGGGCTGTTCCCCCACGCCCGGGCCTCCACCTTCCAGTCCGAGCTCGAGGAGGAGCGCCGGCTGGCCTACGTCGCCATCACGCGGGCGCAGTCCCGGCTGCACCTCCTGCGAGCCCGACGACGCCCGGGGCAGGGCAAGGATCGGGGTGGGTACGCGCCCACGGAACCGTCGCGCTTCCTGCGGGACATCCCGCCCGAGCTGCTGGAGGGTTCCGTCGATCTGGGGCGCAGCTGGAGCCCCCAGCCCGCGCGCTCGAGCCGCGGCGACTCCTGGGTGGAGTACGACCGCCCACGCTCGGCGCCGGCCCAGGCCCTCGCCCAGTCCCGCTTCGACCGCCCCGCCCCAGAGGCCCGAAGGGAGGAGCTGCGCAGCCAGCCCAGCCTCTTCGAGGAGGGCGACGACGAGCCCCGCGTGGTGATGGACGAAGCAGAGGTCGAAGGCATGGTCCAGGTGGGCACGCGGGTCCTGCACGCCCAGTTCGGCCAGGGGGAGATCCGGGTCCTGGACGGCCCCGCGGACAACCGCCGGGCCACGATCTTCTTTCGCAGCGGGGGCAACAAACGGATCTACCTCCGCTACGCAAACCTGGAGATCCTCTCCCATTGATGCCCAGGGCGGCCGGGGTCGGGGGGATCGCCGGACGCGATCGCATCCGCTGACCCGCGGCCGTCGACGCAGGCTTGGGGTTCCGGTTCCAGGTTGCTAACATCGCGGGTAGGAATCCGGACCTCGGACGCCCGAAAGGACAGAGTCCACGGATGGTCATCACCTGCCCCTCGTGCAGCGCTCGCTACCGCTTGAACCCGGACAAGATCAAGGGTCGGGGCGCGAAGATCACGTGCCCGAAGTGCTCCCACGTCTTCGTCGTGTTCTCGGACGCCACGACCGGCGCGGCCGGCGCCGACGACGCACCGGCTCCACGCGCACCGAGCCCGCCTCCGCCCCCGGACATGCCCGCCCCGCCCAGCGGACGGGACATGGACACCACCAGCGGCGCCTTCCAGGCGGTCGGGTTGGATGAGTCGGAGCTGTCCTCCAACACCACCGGCAACATCCGCGTGGTGGCCCCGGGTTCGCGGAAGACCCGCCGCGTGCGGGCCCTCTCGCGCGACAACATGCCCACCACCCGGCAGATCGGCGGCGGCACGGCGGAGGTGGACACGGAGGAGGAGGAGGACTCGGTCGGAGACGAGCCGGTGGCCACGCCCCGCACCGCGTCGGAGCTCGACTTCCGCTCGGTGGGCATCACCACGTGGAAGGTGAAGGTCTCCATCGGCCTCATCTACGACTTCAGCGACATCAGCACGCTCAAGAAGTATCTGAGCGACAAGAAGGTCACCGAAGACGACCTGATCTCCCACAACGCCAAGGAGTGGACGCGGATCGGGGACATCCCCGATCTGGACCAGCACTTCATCACCACGTGGGCGGCGGCCAAGGCGGCCGGCGCGTCAGGCGCTCCCAAGAAGGAAAAGAAGGCGGCGGACACCTCCACGGTCTCCACCGCCGGCACCGGCAGCCACGCGGCGGTGGCCACGGGGTCCTACGGGACCTCCAGCGGCACCTACGGGGCACAGCCCACCGCACGCACGGGCTCCCACCGCACCACGGGCAGCCAGCCCACGCGTTCGTCCAGCAAGAAGAAGCAGGCCGACGAGGCGGAAGCGGCGGCCGCCACCGGGCGCAACCGCATGCTCGCGGCGGCCGCGGTGGCCCTGCTCCTGGTCGGCGGAGGTTGGCTCTACATGCAGGGGCAGTCCGACGCCGGCGGCGGCACGGGGGGGGTGGTCATCGCCACGCCGACGCCCACGGACGCGGCCGCGGACGCCAGCCAGCAGGAGCGGATCCGGAACACCATCAAGGAGAAGCTGGATCGGGAGGCGCAGGACATCATCGACCGCGAGGAAGAGGCAAAGCGCGTCCAACTGGAGGCAGAGGAAGCCGAGCGGGAGGTCCCGCTGGAGGAGCGGGGTCTGGTCGCCGTGCGCCCCGAAGACCGCACCGTCCAGGTGGAGCGACCGCAGCAGCGGCGCATGAGCAAGCTGCCGACGACGACGCCCTCTCCCCAGCCCACCCCCTCGAGCGTCGCGACCCAGACCGAGACCAAGCAGAACAGCCACCTCACCTACCTCAAGCACGCCCGCGCCAAGCTGGCCGAGGGCAACTTCGGATCGGCCCTGAAGATGGTGGACACCGCCATCGCCAAGAACCCCCAGTGCGGCGAGTGCTTCGAGACGCGGGCGGAGATCAAGCAGAAGACCGGCGATCCCGCAGGCGCCGCCGCGGACCTGGCGCGCGCCAAGAAGCTCGGCTCTGCCCCCCACGTGAGCCAGTAACCGCCCCCGGGCTGGGAAGAAGCCCCACCGATCAGTAAGCTAGGACCTTTCCCTGCCCGACCCCGATCGTCGGGCCAGGGCCTGCCGCGGACCGCCTCCTGTGCGAATCATCTGCCCCAAGTGCGGCACCGAGTACTTTCTGGAGAGCGAACAGCTCGATTCAGAAGGCACGCCGGTGCAGTGCTCGGCCTGCGAGCACACCTTCACGGTCTACGGCGGCGAGGCCACGCGGTCCGGTGAACGCCAGACGGATCCGGCGGCCGCCACGCCTTCGGCCCCGACGGCCCGGCCTCCTCCCCCGCCCCCCTCGCGTCCGACGCCGCCCCCGGCCCCGGCGCCTCCTGCGAGTTCGAAGGCGTCGGCACGATCCCGCGGCGGTGCCCTCTTCCTGGCCCAGGGCGACCGCATCTACAAGGTCAAGGACGCCGCGACGCTCCAGCGATGGATCGTGGAGAAGCGGATCCTCCCCAACGACCGCATCAGCGACGACGGCAAGGCCTGGGACGTCGTGTCGGCGCGCGCGGACCTGCGGCCCTTCTTCGCGATCATCGAGCAGCTGAAGTCCGCCAAGCGGGAGCTCCGCAAGGTGGAGAGTCAGGTCAGCGTTCCCCCGGTGGGCTCCACGGACTCCGGGGCGCTCTCCCCGGGGGAGCCGCCGCAGATCGCGTCGCCCACGCCGACTCCCCCGGCGGAGGGCACTGCCGCCACATCCCTGCCCAGCGCTGGCATCGAGGCACCGCAGGAGGCCCGCGACTCCTTCTGGAAGATGCAGGACGTCTCCGAGCTCCCCCAGGAGCTCGACGGCGCCGACGCCTCGAACGGCGCCAACCTCATGGCCACGCGGCCGGTGCCCGTTCAGCGGGATGCGCCGCCCACGCGCCCCGTGCCCGCCGTCACGGACCCCGCGCCCCGCGGCTCCCAACAGGACGGGATCTCCACCCCCACTGGGCCGACGCCAGCGATCACCGACGCCGACGTCTCCTCCCACGACCTGCCCCGGCCCGCGGACGACTTCGACCCCGACCAGACCTTCTCGGATCACGACGACTCCTTTGAGCCGCGCGCGGGCGGCGGCCTGTTCATGCCGCTGCTGTTGCTCCTGGTGATCGCGCTCGGCGGGGCTGCCTGGTACTTCCTGGTGGGTCCCGGACGCGCCGACGTGTACTCCGGCGGCGGCGCCCAGACGATCGCCGCCGCCACCACACCCCGGCCCAACCCCAGCCCGGAAGCCACGCCGGAGGCCGCCCCCGAAGCCTCCCCGGAGCCCAGCCCGGAGGCCAGCCCCGCCGCCACGCCGGAGCCCACGCCCCGCAGCACCCCGCGGCCGGAGGCGACGCCGCGCACCACCCCCAGGCCCAAGCCCACGCCGGAGCGCAGCCGCCCGGCCAACGCCGGCAAGGCCCCGGCCCAGGTCGACCACATGAAGGCCGCCGACGCCGCACGAGCACGCGGGCAGTTCGCCCAGGCGGTGGCCGGCTACGAGCAGGCGCTCGAGGCCAA
>CALCXL010000153.1 GCA_937907595.1 uncultured Pseudomonadota bacterium | reverse complement strand
CGACGACGACGACGCGGCCGACGACGACGACGCGGCCGACGACGACGACGCAGCCAACGACGACGACGCGGCCGACGACGACGACTCCGCCCCCTGCAGCTACCCCACCGGCGCAGTCGAGCCGATGACCCTCAACGAGGTCCTGAGCCCCTACTCCTGGCCCCAGGCCAAGCAGTTCGGCGGCAGCACGGCCCCGCTGGTGCTCGAAGAGGTGCACTGCAACACCGACCCGAACATGGAGTGGAGCCCCTTCGACGTCCTGCTCTTCGTGTCCATCCCGGCCTGGTGACCGGCTTGCGCAGCACACGCCGGTTCGGTTGTGGATTTTGAGGCAGACATCATCAACGCAGGCGCAGAGATCGTCTGGGTGCTGGAGCAGACCAACCTGCTGCAGCCGGGCACGGCGGACAACTGCCGCTCCTGGATGGACTACATCGGCAGCACCGACGGCACCTGCGTGGGCGACTCGCAGACCCAGCCCACCGCCGGGACCTTCGACAACTCGCCCTTCAGCATCGCCCGCGGCTTCGACATGATCGTGGTGCGCGACACCATGGAGATCGTCTGGGTCACCAACCACGGCACGCCCTCGGGCAACGAGAACCTGGACGGCGCCGCCGTCCTCGCGCAAGTCCAGGCGGTCGTCGCCGGGCTGTGAGTTCCTCGGCTGCGCCCGGCCCCCGACGGCCCCCTGAGCCCAGGACGCCATGACCTCGTCCCGCGCCCCCGAGCGCCCCGCCGTCCGCCTGGCGACCCCCGCCGAGCTCGCCGACGCCGCGCCCGGCCACGCCGCCTTCGTCGGCCGCCCCGTCGACCCCGCCGAATTCGACCCCACCCTCCCCCAGCACCACGCCGCCTGGGCCGCCTTCAGCGCCCGGACGGTCCGCCTGCCCCGGGGCGGCCACGAAGGCGAGTGGCTGCTCCTGGAGTTGGGCCTCAAGCCGGTGCTGCGACAGGCCCTCCCTGCGACCCGCCTGCCCGCCTTCGCCGCCCGCTGCGCCCGCCGGGGGCTCGTGTTCGCGCGGGGATCCTCGGTCGGGGTGGGCCGGGAGGCGCAGGATGGGGATCTGGTCTACGTCGCCCGGGACCTCGCCCAGGCCGAGGCGGCGCGGGACACCGAAGCCGCGCTGCTCGCGGCGCAGCGAGGGGGCGACGACGGTGAAGGAGGCGGCGCGTCCGGTGCTATCGCCAGTGATATCACGTCGACCCCTGCCCCCACCCGCCGCCTCCGCGACGCCCACGCCGCCCGCGCGCTGGGCGCCCTGCTGGGCTTTCCCCCCTGCTGCGTCGACGCCTTCGTGCAGGTCGCGCGGGACGGACGGGACGAGAAGGCCGGCATGCTGGACCACGCCCTGGCCGCCAGCCGCGCCTTTCACCCCCGCCTCAACAACCTCAGCCTGGGCGCCTTCCACTACATCGGCTGGTCCCCCTGCCGCTTCGACTGCCCGGCCTCCCTCGCCCTCGCCGACCAAAGCGCCGACGCCCTGCAGAAGCGCGACGAGGCCGCCTGGCTGGTGGTGGATCGCCTGCTGGCCCGGCCCCGCTTCTGGAGCGACGAGCGGCGGCAGCTGATCGTGTCGGGCCGCTGGGACGGGCGCGCCCTGCGCTTCAAGTCGGTGCGAACACCCTGGGCCCTGGACGCCGACGACCGACACCGCGCCAGCGAGTGGCTGTATTTCGCCGACGCGGCGGGGGAGCTGATCGGGGGCGGCGCACTGGTCCCCGGGCAGGAAGGCTGGACCCTGCACCGCGCCGGTCGGGAGCCGAGCGCCTGGGCACCCCCGAAGGAGGCCCGTTGGCTGCCCTGGGGCTGGGGGACCTGACCCGTCGGCTCACCCCCGCAGGAACTGCACCACGCCGATCAAGCCGTCCCGCTCCGTGTACCTCACCAGCAGGTCCCCCTCGACCCGCAGGCCATCGGGCCCCACCCGCCAGAAGCGCTCGGAGTCGACGCAGTGGGGCCCGGCGCAGACCCGCTGGTCCACCGTCGCCCCGAAGTTCCCGCGCTCGAACATCGGCCGATAGCGCTCCCGCAGGGCCTCCCTGCCTTCGAAGGTGACGGCCCCCTCCCCGTCCAACGCGACGACGTCGGCGTGGTAGCAGGCGGCGAAGGCCTCCAGATCGGCGGCGTTGTAGGCGACCAGCTGGTCGATGGCGAGCTGCACGATGGGCGAGGGCATGGAGACTCCGGGGGGGCGCGCCAGGGACGGGGCGCGCGATCTCCGGTGCTCTACCAAGCAACAACCCAGGCCGCCACGCCGCCCCCCGTGTCCGCTCCCGCTCCCCTGAACCCTGCCCGCCTTCCGCGGTCGTGGTTGTGGTCGTGGACCTGGTCCTGGTCGTCGTCCTGCTCGCGCTCGTGCTCCTGCTCCTGCTCCTGCTCGTGCTCGTGCTCGTGCCCGTCGTCCCCCTGTCAGCCAATGTAAG
>CALCXL010000152.1 GCA_937907595.1 uncultured Pseudomonadota bacterium | reverse complement strand
CGGCGCGGGGCGGGCTGACACGGTCTCGAAACGCTCGGCGGCGATGCGGGCGATCTCCTCCTCGTACTCCACGATCTGGGCGTCCACGCCCTGGATCCGGCCGAAGACCTTGTCGAGGGACGGGTGCGCGATGTCGCCCGAGACCAGCAGGTCGTAGGCCTCCTCACCCAGGCGCTGCAGGAAGTGCTCCCGGTCCTTGCGCAGCTGGTAGACGTCGATGCGCACCTTGCCCAGCGCGGCGCCGCGAACGACCTCCTCCTTGCTCTTGACGAAGATGTCCTTGAGGCTGTCGAACAGCCCGGCAACGCCCTCCACGAAGGATTCGACCTCCGTCTGGAAGTCGGGGGCGGCGTCGTCCTTCTGCTCGTCATCGCTCATGGTGGCCTCCTCAAGGCGGTGCTGGGGCGGGACGCGATGCCGGCCGGCTTCGCGATGCCCGGCGCCCTCACCGGCGCGCAGGGATCCTGCGGAGGGCGGCGAGCACCTGTCAAGCCGCGTTGCCTGCCGCCATTGGGTAGGCTGCCGCCGTGTCGCCCCCCGACCCCACCGATCCGATCGCCGCGCGCGATCACGCCGTCGCCCGCCTGCAATGCCCCGTCTGCGCGGGGATGCTCGTGCCGGACCTGGACTCCGCCGGGGATCCCTTCGCGCCGATCCTCTGCCTGGACTGCGAGCGCTCCTACGGCTGGAGCCACGGCGTGCTGGACCTGGTGCCCACCGATCAGCGCCCGCCCGCCCGCCAGCGCAACCACGCGCTGACCGGCCCCCCGGTGCCCTTCTACCGCTTCTTCGAGCAGAGCCTGTCCACCCAGGCCTACGCGGACACCGACGCCGAAGATCAGCTCTACCACCTGCTGGACTGGCTGGACTACCGACCCGGGGAGCCCGTGCTGCTGCTCGGCTGCGGCGAGGGCGAGGCCATGCGCCTGCTGGGCGAGGCCTGCGGCGACTCGCTGCTGGTGGCCATGGACGACGACCTCAAGGAGCTGGTGGCGGCGCGATCCGCCCAGGTGCGCGCGGGGCTGCCCGGCGTGTTCGTGCGCTGCGATCTGGACCGCCCGCCCCTCCGCCCCGGCACCTTCAGCGCGGTGATGCACTTCGGCGTCCTGCACTCCCTGCCCGACGCCCAGCTCCACCTGAAGCGGCTCAGCGAGGGGCTGCCCCCCGGCACCCGCCTGGTCGGCGTCTGCCTGGCCCGATCCACCCTGGAGCACGTCGCCCGCAGCCAGAAGGCGCTGGAGGGGCAGAGCGGCTTTCGCTTCGTGCCCATGGACGATCTGGCCCGCACCCTGGTGCGCGGGGGATGGGCGCGCTTCCGCCACGAGCAGCCGTCCAACTGGATGGCGCGCTTCCAGGCCCGCAAGCCGGGGTGATCATCGATCGGCGGGCTCGTCGTGCGGCTCCCCGTCGCCCTCGCCCCCCTGCTCCGGCTCCTCGTCCTCCTCAGCCTCCTGCTCCCAGGGCATGAGCACGTCCGTCGGCGGGATGGGCTCGTCGTCCTGCACCCCCCAGGGAGGCGACGTCATGCGGTAGACGACGGCGTCGAGCCCCCCGGGGAAGCGCACGAAGCCGCGCTCCTGCCAGGAGAACCAGCGCAGGAGCTTGCGGCCCCGCACCCGGGCGGCCAGGCCGTCGTGGCGGTGGTTGGAGGCGTCGTAGAGCCAGTCGATGCAGCCGCCGTGGTGCCGCCAGCGCTTCACGGCCTCGCCCGGGTCCATGAGGTTGAAGTGGCTGCCGGCCAGGCCCATGCGCCACAGCCGCTCGTCGTCGGTGATGAGGAAACAGCCCGACGTCTCCAGGTCGACGGGCTGGAGCTCCGGACCGTCGAAGCCCCTGTGATCGTCGGCGAAGGCCTCGGCGGACATGTAGTAGCGGTGGGCGCTGGTGCGCAGGGCGGAGGCCTCGCCGACGGCGGTGGCGGCGAGCAGCAGGGCGGCGGCGATCGCGACCGGGCGCGGTCCCCGGAGGGCCGGGGCGAGCAGCGCCAGACCCAGGACCAGGGCGACGCCGGGCAGCAGCGCGTGCCGGTACGAGGCGTCGTTGAAGGTGGCGATGCCCACCCAGCCCACCGCCGCGAAGGCGAGCAGGCCCAGGGGACCGAAGGCGCCGACGTCGCCCCGCTTCCACCAGAGGAATCCGCCCACAGCGGCGCCGAGCAGGGCCCACCAGCGGTGCAGGGGCTCGAAGATCTCCAGCAGCCCCACCTGGTGCTGGATGGTCACCAGGTAGCCGCGCACGCCGTGGTAGCCGCCCTGCTCGGTGAGCTGTCCCTCGCCCAGGAAGAGGGTCAGCCCGTAGGCCGCCGCCAGCCCCAGGGGGGCCAGCCAGAACCCGGGGCGCTTGACGCGATCGGAGCGCCCCCAGGCCGGGCCCAGGGTCGCCAGCAGCACCGCCAAGGAGGGCGCCAGCAGCCCCCACTCCACCCGCCCCGCCACCACCAGCGATCCGCTGGCCGCCGCCGCGCACATCGTCGCCACCGAGCCGCTGCGCCAGGCCAGCAGGGCGAGGAGCAGGCAGAGCAGCACGAAGGCGTGGGGCACCGGGACGTTGTAGAGCCCCGCCCCCCAGAAGGCGTGCACCGAGTGCCCCGCCAGCAGCAGCGCCGCGGCCAGCCCCACCTCCGGGCGGCGGCCCAGCACCGCGCCCACGCCGCCGATCAGCACCACGCCCACCCCGCGGGCCAGCGCGCTGAGCACCAGGGGCGCGGTCGGCGTCTGCCCCGGCAGGATCTGCCCCAGCGCCCAGTACAGCCAGCGCAGCAGCGGGTAGGTGACGTAAGGCTCCCAGCCGCCCTCGTGCCCCGGCGGCGACGCGCCCGTGTAGCAGTCGAAGTAGGAGGCCTCGTGGCCCAGGGAGGTGAAGCGGTCGAACGCCGGGAACCAGAAGAGGGAGATGGCCGCCGCGCCCAGGCCCACGATGGGCAGCGCCGCCTTGAGCCAGCGGGGCTGCTCCTGGGCCGCCCGACGGAGCTCCGGGGCGGCCCAGATCAGGCAGCCCAGCCACACCACCAGCTGCCCCAGCAGCACCGCGCCGTCGTGCTCCTGGATCCAGCCGCCCATCAGGCGCTCCCCCGGATCGGCAGGCTCAGCCGGAAGCAGGCGCCCCCCGAGGCGTCGCGCACGTGGCGCAGCTGCCCGCCCATGCGCTCCACCAGCCGCAGGGAGACCGCCAGCCCCAACCCGGTGCCTGCGCCCACGTCCTTGGTCGTGAAGAAGGGCTCGAAGATGTTGGAGCCGGCGCGGGGGTCGACGCCGGGACCGTCGTCGCGCACCTCGATGGTCAACAGGCCCTGCCGGCTCGCCTGGGGGTCGGCGGCCAGGGCGACGTGGATGGTCCCCTCCCCCTCCATCGCCTCGGCGGCGTTCACGAAGAGGTTGAGGATCACCTGCTGCAGTCGGCCCGGGTGCACGTCGACGTCGGGCACCTGCTCGGGCAGATCGACGTCGAAGAGCACGTCGGCGAAGCGCTTCTGCGCCGTCACCAGCGTCGCCGCGTTCTCCAGCACGTCCAGCAGGCGCACGGACTCCAGGGGCTCGACCGCCTCGATCTCCTCCAGGGTCTGGCCGGTGGGGCGGGCGTAGTTGAGCAGGTCACGGATGATCCGGTTGATGCGATCCAGCTCGTTGCGGATGCGCGGCAGCAGGTCGGCGGCCAGCTGCTCGTCGTGCTCGGCCTCCAGCAGCTCCACGAAACCGATCACCGACGCCAGGGGGTTGCCGACCTCGTGCGCCACGCCGGCGGCCAGGCGGCCCACGGTCGCCATCTTCTCCGCGAAGATCAGGTCCTCCCGCGCCTGGCCCAGGTCGACGTTGATGGCGCGGAGCTCGGCCAGCTGCTTCTCGTTGGCGCCCCGGTAGGAGTCCAG
>CALCXL010000151.1 GCA_937907595.1 uncultured Pseudomonadota bacterium | reverse complement strand
CACCGATCCGTCGATGTCGAAGCGGACGTCGCTCCGACCGCGGACCTCGATCCGTTCGGCCAGGGGCTGTTGGGGGTCCAGCGGATCGGAGAACCGCAGCTCGATGGTGCGCTCGCCGGTGGGCACGGCGCGGACGGACGTCAGGGTGAAGGCGTTGTCCGGGATGACGACCCGCTCCTGCTCCGTCCGCTCCACGCCGATCGAGCCCCCTTCGAACGCGAGCAACAGGGTCGTCTCGGTGCCGCCCCGCGTGATCCCGCCGACGGTGAAGTTGTGCGTGCGGGAGTCGCGGTCGTGAGTCCAGCTCAGGCTGCGCGCCTCGCCCTCCTGGGTGGCGGTGAGCATGGCTTCGACGGCCGCGTCCTCCGCGACGTCGCCGGTGTGGATGCGGCCGTCGACCGTCCGTGCGTCCCCGGTGCTGCGGAGCCCGCCCACCTCAACGCGGAAGCGGGCCGGCTCCACCGTGAAGTGGAAGCCGAACGGCTCTTGCCCCCGCGCACCGCGGGCTTTGCCGACATCGACGCCCACCTGGTAGGCCTGGCCCGTCGCCATGGGCTGAGCGGGCTCGAACTGCAGGTCGCGCCGTGAGGTCCAGGTCGCGCTTCCGGGCAGGGGGGGAGCGAAGGCGAACACGCCCTCAGGGTGCGTGCCGACCTCCGCCTGGCTCACGACAGGGTCGACGAAGACCACCTGGACGACATCGGTGGGCGCGACCAAGCCCTGGGTGTGGACGCGGATCACGTCCGGATCGGTGCAGCCGACCGCCGCGACCCAGAGGAGCGGCAGAACGAACTTGAGCATGAGTCCGCCTTCCCCTCCGGGCGAGGGCTGAGGATACGCCGCGAGTCCCGCTCGTGCTCGTGCTCGCTCCCGTGAACCCTGCCCGCCTCCCGCGGTCCTCATCGACCCGCGCCAGTTCCGGGCTCCACGGCCTCCGTCAGCGGTCCCCCCCTTCACCCCCGAACCTCCTCCAGCGCCGCGTCCACCGCCTCCAGCACCATCGGGACCTCCCGCAGCCCGTTCGGCCAGTGGGGGGCGAAGCGCAGCCAGCCGTCGGGCGTCGACAGGGCCAGGCCCCGGGCGCGCAGGGCGTCGGCCAGGGGGATCACGGCGACGTCCTTCGGCACCACCACCGACAGCAGCGACGATCGCCCCTCGGCCGTCGTGGTGCGCGCGCTGCCGAAGCCTCGGGCGAGCAGCCCGGCCTCCAGCAGATCCAGGTAGACGTCGACGTGCTGCGCGATGGACTCCAGCCCCACCTCCGCCAGCAGCCCGCAGGACGCCGCCAGCACGGCCTGCCCCGCGGCGTTCCACAGCCCCCCCTCCACCCGGGCGGGGCCCAGGGCCAGGGGCTGGTCGTAGTTGAGGCGGCCGGGCACCCCGCCCAGGAAGCGCAGGGGCTCCTCGTGGGACAGCCAGCTGCTCAGGCGGGGCTCCAGGCGGCCCCAATCGCGGGCCCAGAGCGCGCCGATGCCCGGCGTCGCCATCAGCCACTTGTGCCCGCCGGCGGCCAGGTAGTCGATGCCCATGGCCCCCACGTCCAGGGGCCGAGCGCCCAGGGCCTGGATGCCGTCCACGAAGAGCTCAGCGCCGTGCTTCCGGCAGAGCGCCCCCAGCGCCCCCAGGGGCATGGCCAGGCCGGTCTGGAACTGCACCGCGCTGACGGCGACCAGACGCAGCCCGCGGATCAGCTCCCGCTCCAGCCCCAGGAGCGCCTCCTGGGGCTCCCCGGCGAAGTCCCCCGCCCGCGCCCAGCGGACCTCCAGTCCGAAGTGCTCCGCCGCCCGCAGCCAGGGCGAGACGTTGGCCGGGAACTCGCCCTCGAAGAGCAGGATCCGATCCCCCGCCGCCCAATCCAGCCCCCAGGCCACCGCGATCACCCCGGCCGACGTGTTGCCCAACAAGGCGACGTCGGCCCCCCGCGCCCCCATCAACGCGCCCACGGCCTGCCGCGCGGCTTCGGTCGTCTCCATCAACCCGGGCAGCGCCCCGGTCCCCAGCCGGCCGATGGACTGCATCGCCGCGATCCCGGCCGCCAGCGCCGGCGCCGGCGTCGGGCCCACCGCCGCGTGGTCCAGGTAGAGGGGGACCTCCAGGTCGGGCAGCAGCGAGCGATCGCCCAGCGCCGCCGTCATCGCGCGACGGCCTGGCCCAGGAGGTCGATGGACTCGTTGAGCGCGCCGTCGATGGCCTTGCCCCACGCGGCCGCGTCGTCGGTGGCCGCGCCGGCGGGGAAGAGCACCCCGCGCGAGCTGTTGACCACGCCGCCCTCCAGGCCCACAGGCCCGGGCACGAAGCCCCTCACCGCCCCCGCCGCGCTGCCCCCCTGCGCCCCGAAGCCCGGCACCAGGAACAGGGCCTGCGGCAGGGCCTCCCGCACCGCGATCGCCTGCTCGGGCCAGGTGGCGCCCACCACCACGCCCAGGTTGGACCAGCCGGTCTTCCCCACCAGCCGATCGCTCAGAGGCCGCAGGTTGCGGGCCATACGCAGGTAGATGGGCCCCTCGGGCGTCTTCAGGTCCTGCAGGTCGCCGGCCCCGGGGTTGCTGGTCCGCACCAGCACGAACAGCCCGGCCCCCGTCGCCGCGAAGGGCTCCAGGGTGTCCAGGCCCAGGTAGGCGTTGAGGGTCAGGGCGTCGACCTTCAGGGGGGCGCCCTCGCTCAGGTAGGCGTCGGCGTAGCCCTGGGCCGTGCTGCCGATGTCCCCGCGCTTGGCGTCCAGCAGCACCAGCAGCCCGCGCTCCTGGCACCGCGCCACGATGCGCTCCAGCGCCGCCAGCCCCCGCCAGCCCAGCTGCTCGAAGAAGGCGATCTGCGGCTTCACCACGGCCACCCGCCCCTCCAGCCGGTCGACCACCGCGCCCAGGAAGGCCTCCACGGCGTCGGCGGTCTGCGGGTCCCCCGGGGCCATGCTCCCTCGCCGGAAGAGGGGAGGGATCCGGGCCAGGTGGGGGTCCAGCCCCACGCAGAGGGGGTGTCCGAGCGCGCGAACGCGGGCGATCAGGTCGTCGGCAAAGTGCATGGATCCTCCGAAATTGGCGCGACCATAGCGCCGCAGTCGGCCCGGGGCACCGTCCCCCGTCCGCCCCTTCGATCTCCGCCGTCCCGCGCCAGGAACTCGCCCCGGCGATCCCCCGCGCCGCCGTGACGGGTTAGACTCCCCGCTCCCGCGGGAGGGCGGTTTCATGGCTGGATTTTTCAAGAAGGCGCTCGGCGCGTTCGTCGAGATCGATCGCTCCGAGCAGGGCGACGGCGACGACGACCTGTCCGTGCAGGATCTGGACGAGGAGGCGCGCAGGCTCCTGGCGGAGATCGAGTCGGGGGCCACCCAGGCTCCCCCGCCGGGCTCCGCCTACGCCGCGCAGGCCCAGCAGGCCGCCCAGTCCGCCACCACAAACCCCGGCGCCGCCGCCGCCTCGGGGAGCCTGCCCACCGGCACGCCCTTCGAGGACATCTACCGCGCCGCCGGCGTGCCCGCTTCGCCCTACTCGGCGGAGATGCTGCTGCGCGTGGCCGACGGCCTCAAGGCCCTGCCCCTGGCCCAGGCGCGCGCCGCCGTGGACGCCATGGACGCCGCCGACGACCGCTGGACGGTGGGCGACGTGCTCCTGGACGCCGAACGAAAGATCGGCGCCCTCTCCGGCGTAGAGGGCAGCATGGACGCCCAGCGGCGCAGCGCCGAAGAGCAGTACGACCGCTCGACCCAAGCCATCAACACCCAGATGGCGGAGGCCGAGCAGGCCATCCAGCAGCAGATCGCTGAATTGAAGGCGCTGCTGCAGGAAGCGAACGAGACCGCGACGTTGGAGCGCGCGAAGGCCCTGAGCGAGTTGGAGGCCACGCGAGCGGCCGCCAGCGGGGAAGT
>CALCXL010000150.1 GCA_937907595.1 uncultured Pseudomonadota bacterium | reverse complement strand
TGGATTCGCGCCTACATCCGCGACTACCTGCTGCGCACCCGCTCGCTGGTTCGCCTGGGCACCACCCAGCGTCAGCGCACGGTCTACAGCCGGCTGGGCAAGGCCACGGCCGCCGTGGAGCGTGAGGGGCTGCGGGGGGAGGCGCGCATGCAGCGGCTGGAGGAGCTGATCGGCGTCGACCGGGAGACGATCGTGAGCATGCAGGGTCGCCTGGGTGGCTACGACGTCAGCCTGGATCAGCCGGTGGGCAAGGACGAGGACGCGGCGCCGCGCGGCAACTTCATCCCCTCGGAGGACCTGGACCCGGAGACGATGGTGGCCGGCGAGCAGGAAGACATGCTGCATCGGGGCCACCTGCGCGACGCGATCGAGACGCTGCCGCAGCGGGAGCAGGAGATCATCGAGCGTCGGCACCTGGTGGACAAGCCGGAGACCCTGCAGCAGGTGGGCGAGTCCCTCGGCATCAGCCGGGAGCGCGTCCGGCAGCTGGAGGCCCGGGCGCTGCGCCGCATGAAGGACTGGCTGCGGGCCGAGGGCCGCATGGCCCGCGTGGCCTGATCGTCGCCTGACTGCAGACTGAGACACGAAGGCCCCGGGGTGGCAGCATCCCGGGGCCTTCCTCGTTCCGGAGTCATCGTGCAGCCCCTGGCCGTCGTCCGACTGGGCACCGTGCCCTACGCCGAAGCCTTCGCCCTGCAGCGTCGGCTGGTGGAGGCGCGGCAGGCCGACGCGATCGAAGACGTGCTGCTGCTGCTGGAGCATCCGCCGACGATCACCCACCACAACACCGGGCGCGGGCTGGAGAACCTGCGCGTGGGCGTGGAGGAGCTGGCCGCTCGAGGCGTCGCACTGGAGCCGACGGACCGCGGCGGCAACGTCACCCTGCACGCTCCGGGGCAGCTGTTGGGCTACCCGATCCTGCGCCTGCGCGACCACGATCTGCACGGCTACCTGCGCTCCCTGGAGGAGGTGCTGATCCGCGCGGCGGCGGCCTTGGGGGCGGAGACGGCGCGGGTGCCCGGGCGCACCGGCACCTGGTTGCCCGACGGCTCGGCCAAGCTGGCGGCCATCGGCGTCAAGGCCAGCCGCTGGGTGACGCTGCACGGCTTCGCCATGAACGTGAGCACGGACCTGGGGCTCTTCGACCTGATCGTGCCCTGCGGCATCGCCGACGCCGGCGTCACCAGCCTGCGCCGCCTGGGCCTGGACGCCAGCGTGAGCGCCGCCCGCGATGCGGTGGAGGCGGCCTTTGCTCAGGTGTTCGACGCAGAGGTATCGCAGCCGAGCGACGCGCTGTGTACCCTCCTGCCCCCATGACCACCGACGTCCTGTTGCCCGGCCTGGGCGAGTCCATCACCGAAGGCACCATCGTCCGCTGGCTCAAGCAGGTCGGCGACGCGGTCGCGCGCGACGAGAACCTGGTGGAGGTGGAGACGGACAAGATCTCCACGGAGGTCCCGTCGCCGGCCGCCGGCGTGCTGCTGGCGATCCGCGTCCCCGTGGGCACCACCGCCGACGTCGGCACCGTCATCGCGGTCCTGGGCGAAGCGGGCGACGCCGTGCAGGCAGCCGCACCGGCGCCGTCCATCGATGCCCCCCCGGCGGCCCCCCCACCGGCCCCCTCGTCCAACGCCTCGGCCATCACCCGCCCCGGAGGCGCCGCGCCCACCGCGCCCCCCTCCGCCCCCGACGCCCGCAACCGCCAGGCCCGGGACAGCGGGGAGCTCAAGCTCTTCGTCTCCCCGGTGGTGCGTCGCCTGGCCCGGGAGCAGGACGTCGACCTCGGACAGCTCGAGGGCACAGGGGCCGGCGGCCGCGTCACGCGCCGGGATCTGGAGGCCTTCGTGGCCGGCGGGGGCGGAGGGTCCGGCTTCACCGCGCCCCCGGGCGGCTACGTGCCGGGGCTGAAGATGCCCGTCGGCGGCTTCGGCGGCCGGCTGCCCTTCGACCGGGCCACGCCCGCGCGCTTCGCCCCGGAGGTCTGGGAAGGCGACCGCACCGAGCCCCTGTCGGGGCTGGGCCGGGCCATGGCCGAGCACATGGCCTACACCTGGTGGCGGGCGCCCCACGTCAGCACGATCATCGAAGTGGACATGAGCGCGGTCGGACGGCACCGCAAGGCCACGCGGGCGGGGGGCGGGCCGAGCCTCAGCTACACCGCCTGCGTCTCCTGGGCCCTGGCCCGGGCGCTGGCCGAGCACGGCACCTTCAACGCGTCGTTGACGGACGACCACCGCCGCGTCCTGCACGGCTCGGTCAACCTCGGCGTGGCGGTGGCCAAGCCCGACGGTGGGCTGCTGGTGCCCGTCGTGCACGGCGCCGGCGCGTTGGGGCTCGAGCAGTTCGCCGCCGCCCTGGGGGCGCTGGTGGACAAGGCCCGCCGCGGCGCCATGACGGCCGCGGACCTGCGCGGGGGCACGTTCACGCTCACCAACGTCGGCAGCAACGGCAACCTGGCGTCCATGCCGCTGATCAACCAGCCTCAGGTGGGCATCCTGGCCATCGGCGCGATCCAGAAGCGCGTGGTCGTGGTGACGGACGCCTCGGGCGAGGACGCCATCGCCATCCGGCCGATGATGTACGTCACCTTGACCTACGACCACCGGGCCAACGACGGCGCGGCGTCGGGTCGCCTGCTGCGCGATCTCAAGAAGCGGCTGGAGTCCTGGAACCCGCAGGGGTGAGCCCCTTCGGCCCGGCGGCGCCGCTGCTGATCACGGGCTTCGAGCCCTTCGGTGGCTGGCAGAGCAACCCCACCCAGATCATCGCGCCCGCGGTCGCCGACGCCCTGGGGCTGCCGCACCTGGTGCTCCCCGTCGACCTCATCGATGCCCCCCGCGCCCTGGCCCGGGCCTGCGTCCAGCACCGCCCGATGTTCACGCTGCACCTCGGGCTGTCCGGACGGGCCACGTCGATCCAGCTGGAGCGCGTCGCCATCAACGTCGCGGACTTCAGGATCGCCGACGCCGCCGGGCGCCAGCCCCGGGCCGATCGCCTGGTGGAGGACGCGCCGGACGGTCTGCTCAGCCGCGTCGACCTGCACGCGCTGCGCGACGCCTGCCCGCAGGCGGAGATCTCCAACACGGCGGGCACCTACCTCTGCAACGCCCTCTACTTCCACGCGCTGCTGCGCTCCCAGGGCCGCTCGCTGTTCGTGCATGTGCCGCCCACCCCGGGCATGCAGGCGGCCGCGGCATCGACCGAGCACGGGGCCCCCGCCGCGCCGGGCATGCCCATCGAGCAGCAGATCCAGGCCGTCGAGGCGATCGCGAGGTACCTTCTGGGCTCCCTGGAGACCGCCGCGTGATCCGCCTGCTGCCCCTGCTCTCGCTCCTCCTGATCTGCGCCTGCGAGCCGCCGTCGCCGCGCCCCCAGGTGGCCATGCCGCTGCCCACGGTGCAGCCCAGCCCCACGCCGTCTCCGTCGCCCACCCCCGACGATGGGGTGCCTGATCGGGCCGCGCTGGCCGCTCGGGCCCCCGCCGAGGTCACGGCCCTCGAGGCCCAGTACAGACTGGTCGTAACCAGTCTGACCGAGTCCAGCGATGCCCTGAGCGCGATCCGGGCGAAGCTGGACTCGGACCTGCCCGATGAAGAGAAGAAGGCGCTGGCCCGCGAGGCCGCCACCCTCCGGGACAGCGCCCGCCGCCTCAGCACGGAGGCCGCGGAGCTTCGGCGCCAGGCTCAGCAGGTCAAGGACACCAGCATCCGGCTGAAGGCCGTGACGGGGCAGGAGTGAGCCTCGAGCTGGCCTGGAAGGGCTGGAGCACCTTCCTGCTCACGCCGTCCGTGGGTCCGCGGGTCCTGGTCGATCCCTGCGTGACCACCCTGGCCGGCTTCCCCGCGGCCCAGCCCGAGGACCTGGACGCCGACCTGGTGCTCATCACCCACGGCCACCACGAACACCTGCGCGACGTGCACCGGGTGCTGCGCCGGCTGGACGTGCCGGTGTTCGCGCCCCCCCAGGTCGTCGACTTCCTGGTGCGTCGACGGGGCATCGCGCCGTCCCGCGTGAGCGCTCTGGAGCCCGATGTTTCGCTCACGCTGGACGGACTCACGGTGATCCCGCGGGGCTTTCCCCACCTGCAAAAGCACGACGTCGCCGGCAAGCTGGAGAACCTCCGCCGGCAGAACCCCTGGGGCGCGCTGGGGATGTTCGCGCGTGAGTTGCCGGGCTTCGTGGGGGGGTGGCTGGTCATCCGGGATCAGCCGGAGCAAGGGCCCTTTCTGGCCTGCGATCTGCGCTGGACCGAGGGTCCCCGCTGCCTGGTCACGAGCGAGGCGTTCACCGCGCTGCTGGAGGCGGATCATGCCGGCAACCCCGTGGTGGCGCTGGCACCCACGGTCAAATCGACCGCTAAGATCGTCAAGCTGGCGATCGACTCGCGCCGGGCGATGGCGTTTGGCGCCTATGAACCCACCGCGGCTGATCTGGAGCGCCTGGCAGCGGGCATGGCGCGCGATGCGGGCCTGCGCCCCGGCGGCACCGTGCCGGCGCGGCTGGCGGCCGCCTGCGGTGGCGATCGTGCGGTGCTGGCGCGCGAGATCGAGAAACTGGCGCTATTCCTCGACGCGGCGCCTGACCGCCCGCACGACTTGGACGATGCGGCGCTCGACGCGATCGGCGCGGACCTGGGCGAAGCGGAGACGAGCCGGGTAGTGGACGCCGTCGTCGGCGGGCAGACCGCGGTGCTGGGTGCGGAACTGGCCCGGTTGAGCGAGGCCGGCACCTCGCCCATTCCGTGGCTGCGCCAACTTGCGCGCAAGCTGATGACGCTGGCCGAGATGAAGGCGGAGATCGACGCCGGCGCTGGGCAAGACAGCGTCTTCAAACG
>CALCXL010000149.1 GCA_937907595.1 uncultured Pseudomonadota bacterium | reverse complement strand
CGACCAGGTCCCCGCGCCCCCAGCCAAGAGATTCCAGACCGGCGGCCTCCCCGCCATCCACCAGGCGACGTGCGGCGATCAGGGGGCCCAGGAGCGCGGCGAGGGCCACGCTGGCCGACGCCCCGGTGCCGACCCCCGCCGCGAGGGCGAGCATCACCTGCTTCGGCCCCGCCGCCCACAGCTCCGGGCGCGCCGACAGCCCGACCAGGGCCAGCAGGGACACGCCGCCCAGGCTCGCAAACAGGGCCAGCAGGCTGAGGAGGGCTAGACGCGGCCAAGGCGGTTGTCCTACGCGCCGCGTAGGTGAGTGTGGGGGCGCCATGTGCTAATATGCCCGTTCCGATCGAGCGGAGTCCCGCGGGGGAGGCAGTTCACGCCTCGACGGACGGAAACGGAGACCAATGGCCTTCAAGGTTGGGGACATGGCAGTCTACCCCGGGCACGGGGTGGGGGTCATCGAGGGCGTGGAGACCAGGGACATCGCCGGAACACGGCAGACGTTCTACGTCCTCAAGATCCTCGAGAACGGCATGACGATCATGGTCCCGACCGCCAACGCGGACGCGATCGGGATGCGTGATGTCGTGCCGATGGAAGAGGTTGACGACATCTACGCCGTGCTCATGGAGCGCGACGTGGAGCTCGACAAGCAGACGTGGAACCGTCGCTACCGCGAGTACATGGCGAAGATCAAGACGGGCTCCCCGTACGAGGTCGCCCGTGTTCTCCGCGACTTGTACATCCTGAAGGGCGACAAGAACCTGTCCTTTGGTGAGCGCAAGATGTTCGACACGGCCAAGGGCCTCCTGGTCAAGGAGATCGCCGTGTCCCTCAAGAAGGACGAGTCGGTCATCGACGCGCGCCTGCTCGAGATCTTCTCCGACTGACCCCCCGCATCGGCCTCCGCTGTCACCTTCCCGCATGGGAAGGGCTTGCATTCCGGAGCCGGATCGCCACCCTTGCAGCCTCCTGAGACGAGGATCCGCATGGCCAGCCCCTTCCGCCTGTACAACACGCTTCACCGCACCGTGGAGGACTTCGTCCCCCAGGTGCCCGGCAAGGTCGGGCTCTACGTCTGCGGCATGACGGTCTACGACCGCTGCCACGTGGGCCACGCCCGCGCCATGGTCGTGTTCGACACCTTCGTCCGCTACCTGCGCCACCGCGACTGGGACGTCACCTTCGTCCGGAACTTCACGGACGTGGACGACAAGATCATCCGGCGCGCGGCCGAGCTCGGCCGGGATCCGCTGGAGCTCTCCGCGCACTACATCGACGTGTTCCACCAGGACGCCGCCGCTCTGGGCCTGCTGGAGCCGGACAAGGAGCCGCGGGTCAGCGAGACCATCGACGGCATCCAGGCGATGATCGCGTCCCTGATCGAGCGCGGGCACGCCTACGCCAACGAGGGCAGCGTCTGGTACGACGTCACCTCCTTCGGCGACTACGGCCAGCTCAGCGGCCAGAAGGTGGACGAGCTCCGCTCCCCCGACGAGGTGGGCGGCAAGCGGCACCCCGCCGACTTCGCCCTGTGGAAGGCCGTCAAGCCCGGGGAGCCCGCCTGGGACAGCCCCTGGGGCTCCGGTCGCCCCGGCTGGCACATCGAGTGCTCCGCCATGTCCTGCGGCGAGCTGGGCCACACCCTGGACATCCACGGCGGCGGGCTGGACCTGGTCTTCCCCCACCACGAGAACGAGATCGCGCAGTCCGAGGCCGCCAACGGCGCGCCCTACTCGCGCTACTGGATGCACAACGGGCTGTTGACGATGTCCGGCGGCCAGAAGATGGGCAAGAGCCTGGGCAACGTCATCAACGTCGACGTCGCCCTGGACCAGTTCCCCGCGGAGGCCCTGCGGCTCTACTACCTGCAGAACAAGTACCGCTCTCCCCTTCCCTGGTCCGACGAGGCCCTGCCCGAGGCCCTGGCCATGCTCGCCCGCCTGTACGAGGCGAAGGAGGCCGCGGAGGCCCTGGGCGGCACCGACGACGCCGAGCGGGTCGCGAAGGAGCTGGGCGCGGACGCCCAGGCGGTGCTGGACGCCGGCCGGAGCTTCGCCGAGCGCTTCCACGCCGCCTTGGACGACGACTTCAACACCGCCCTGGCGCTGGCCCACCTCTTCGACCTCGCCCGGGACATCAACCGCTTCAGCGCCCACAAGAAGGCCCGCAAGCGCGGCGGCCCGGTGGTGGCGGCGGCCCTGGAGGCCTTCCGGCTGGCGGACTCCGCCCTGGGGCTGCTCGGCCGGGACATCGACGCCTTCCAGGAGGAGGTCAAGGTCAAGCGCCTGGCCGCGATGGGCATCGACCAGGCGGAGATCGAGGACCTGCTGGAGCAGCGCGCCGCCGCCCGCGAGGGCAAGGACTGGGCCCGGGCCGACGCCATCCGCGGCGAGCTCAGCGCCCGCCAGATCGTGGTCATGGACACGCCCGAGGGTGTCAGCTGGCGGGTGGATCTGCGCGGCAGCGCCTGATCCGATCCCCGGCGCGGCGGCCCACCGCCTGCTCCCCAACGCAGAAGGCCCGGAGCATCGCCCCGGGCCTTCTGCGTTGGGAGCCCCGCGGGGAGGCTACTTCTTGTCTTCCTCGCCCTCGCCCTCGGCCTTCTCTTCGGCGCTGCGCTCGGGCTCCGGCTCGTAGTAGTTGCAGGCGACGCCGACGCTCTCGCGCTTGCCGTCCTTGATGCGGAAGCGGTGCATCTCCGCGAAGATGCCGTGCTGGGGCGCGCTGTCGAAGGCGCCCTGCCACTTCCACTGGACGATGCCCTCTTCGTTGGGCTCCACGACCTTGACCACCGGGGTCTTGCTGCCGCCCCAGGGGTGGTCCTTCTCCCACATCTCCAGCTCGTAGGTCGCGCCCTCTTCGGCGTAGAAGCCGATCTCCGTCAGCTTCTTCTTCACTTCCTCCTCGCTGCCGGGGAGGTTCTTCTCGCCGTAGTGGAACCAGACGGGCTCGTTCTTGTAGATGCCGCCCTTGGGGTCCAGGGGCTGGTCCTTCTCCCAGTTGACCTCTTCGGTGCCGAAGACGACCAGCTGACCGGACTCGTTGCAGTGGCCGAAGCTGAGCGGCGGATCGGTGGGGTTGGCGCGCAGGTACGGGCGGGTGCCGGCAGGGTTGGAGTCGATCGTCTCCTTGCCGCGCACGTAGGTGACGTACATGTCGCTGATCACCAGGGAGCAGCGCTTCTCATCGACCTTGACGTAGATGCGGCCCTCGAACTTGAGGCCCAGGGAGCGGTTGTCCTTCTTGAGGCGCTCGATCCGCTGGTTGCTCTTGTCCGGGAACATGTTGAGCGCGTAGAGCACGTCGCCCTGGGACGTCTTGCTCTTGTACTCGTAGGTGTACTTGTTGGTCATCGGCTTGTTGGGCACCAGCTGGCCCGCCGTGTAGATGGCCTTCTTCTTCCCATCCTCGGTGAGGAAGCGGACCCGGGCGTACTTGTCCGCCGTGTCCTGGCCGGTGCCGCCGCCCTTCAGGCTGATCCAGTCACCCGTGAGATTCTCGACGTCGAGATCGCAGGTGGGAGCCTTCTGCTGGGTGCTGCTGGAGCAGCCGGCGAAGAAGAGGGACGAGAGGGCAAGCAGGAGGGTCCAGCGACGCATGCGACAGGCTCCGGGACAGGCTTCTCAGGGGAGTGATCCGCACTCCACAAGGGGCGCAAGTCCTATCACGCACGCGCGGTTTGGTAAAGGCGGCGGGGCACGCGGCGACCGGGCGGCACCCCCTTGGATCCGGGCAGGAGGCCGCGTGCACGGGGCTGCCTGCGTCGATCGAACCGGCGGCCCGACGCGTCCGGTCCTACCCTCCGTCCCCGGCGGACCCGTCGATTGACGGCGCGGGGGCTTCATGCTTCGCTGCCCCACCCCGACGAGAGCCTCATGACCAAGACCCTGCTCCTGCTCGCCTCCCTGCTGCTCAGCCTGCCTGCGTCGGCGACGGAGCTGACCTCGTCGGGCTTCGACGTCACGTTCCACATCGCCCACCCCGCCAAGGAGTACGACTCCCCGTTGCTGCCCGGCGGCGGCGTGGCGACGCTGCACGTCGATCGCGCGGACTTCGGCAAGTCCACCGTCGACTGCGTCATCCAGGTCGGGCAGTTCAACAGCAGCAACACGCGCCGCGACAGCCACATGCTGGAGACGATGGAGGCGCTGATCTTCCCGAAGATCACGTGGAAGGTCGG
>CALCXL010000148.1 GCA_937907595.1 uncultured Pseudomonadota bacterium | reverse complement strand
ACAGGAACCCCAGGGCGAAGATGCCCGCCGCCACGGCGACGTAGGCCCGCTCCACCCGCAGGCGCCGGGGCCAGGTGTGGCTCAGGTAGGTCCATGCGCTGCCCCACCGCACCCGCCGGCCGCCGTAGACCGCGGTGTAGGAGCGGGCGACCAGGGCCTCCAGGTAGTCGACCGCGTCCGCGCGCGCGCTGACGTCCCGCGCGAGCAGCAGGTCCGCGCTCGCCTTTCGGTACAATCGGGCCAGGTCGCGCACGTCCTCGGCGGCCAGGGCCCGCAGCCCCTCGTTGTCCACCCGATCCAGCAGCTGCTCCAGCTGCCGCCAGGCCCCGCGCCGCTCGTCCAGGAAGCGTCCGAAGTCCATATGCTCGACTACCCCGTCCTGACGCCGGAGAACGTCCGGTTCCACCACACGCTGGCGGGCCCGGGGACCCGGCTGATGGCGTGGCTGTTGGACCTTCTGGTGGTGATGGGCCTGCTCGGCGTGGTGGGCATGGTGTTCGCGATCGCGGCGGCGATCGTCGGCGAGTACGCCACCGCAGTCTACGGCATCGTCGCCTTCGTCCTGAGCACGGGCTACTGGATCGTGCTGGAGCACCGCTGGGACGGCCGCACCCTGGGCAAGCGCGCGCTGGGCCTGCGGGTGGTGGGGGAGCGCGGGCTGCGCCTCACCCTGGGTCAGGTGGTGCTGCGCAACCTGCTGCGGCTGGTGGACCTGCTGCCCGGCCCGGCGGCGGTGGGCGCGCTCTTCTGCATCCTGCACCCCGAGCACCGTCGGCTGGGCGACCTGGTGGCGGGCACGCTGGTGGTGCGGGAGCGCAAGGTCGGCGCGCCCGAGCGCATCCGGGGGGCGACGGAGCTGGCCCAGCGGGGGGCGCGCGTCACCCTGCCCCGGGATCTGCGGCGGCGGGTGCCCCCGGCCGAGCGGGAGCTGCTGCTGGACCTCTGCATGCGGCGCGACGCCCTGGACGACGCCGTCCGCATGGACCTGTTCGGGCGGGTGGCGGCGGACTACCGCGACCGGCTGTCCCTGGATCAGGGCAGCGAGCTCAGCGACGAGAACCTCATCCTGGCCCTGACCGCTCGCCTCTTCGAGGACTGAGCCTCCGGGCCCGGTCGATCAGTCCTCGTCGTCCTCGAGCAGCCCCAGCGCGTCCAGGTGCGGCTCCTCCAGGCCCAGGAAGTCCAGCGTCTCCCAGAGCATCGCCTCCCGAAGCTCGGCGTGCAGGTCCGCCTCTTCGAGGGCCGACTTGCCCAGGTTCTTGCGGAAGACGACGACCCGGTCGGGCGCGGCGCCGAACCACCCGTCGACGTCCTCGCCGGCGGGGATCGTCTTCTCCCCGCCCACGAACAGGCAATGAACCAGCGGCGAGACGGGGTCCGAGTCCGCGCCGATCTGCTCGGTGCTCGGCAGGTCCTCGATGGACACCGCCAGGGAGCCCCACCAGCCGGACAGGGGCTGCGGCGCCTCCTCGACGATGTCCCGCCAGGTGGACTCGACCTGCTCCTTCGACCAGTCGACGGGCAGGGCCAGGTTCTCCGGGTCCGTGTCCACGCCCCGCTGGAAGAAGGCCTGGGCGGCCGCGTCGTCGCCGGTGCGCTCGGCCAGGATGCCCAGGTAGAACCAGGCTTCGCCCAGGGCGGGCTCGGCGGCGGACGCGGCCTCGAAGCGGGCCTTGGCCAGATCCAGCTTGCCCAACTCGAACATCGCGATGCCGTGGCTGTGCAGCAGGGAGGGCTCGTCGGGCTCGCGGGCCAGGGCGATCTCCAGCAGGTCGGCGGCCTCCTGGGGCTCCTGCATGTCCAGCAGGCACTCCGCGGCCAGGTAGATCAGCTCCACCGGCGCGTCGTCCAGGTCCTCGGGCATCAGCCCGTCCAGGATGTCCAGCGCGGTCTCGGCGTCGCCGTCCTCGAAGGCCTCGACGGCGTCGTCGAACGTGGGCTCGTCTGCTTTGCTCATGGCGTGTGTCTCCGTGCGCGCCGTCTACGCGCCCGGGCCCAAGAACACAACCGCGGAGGCCGATCAGAACCGCAGGGTGACGTCCCCGCCGCCGATCAGGGACCAGCCACCGGTCTGGACCTGCCCGTCCGTGGGCCAGCCCGGGCTGTTCAACGCCGCCAGCGCCGGGTCCTTGACGTGCGTGCGGGGCTCCAGGATCTGGGCTTGCACGAAGAGATCCAGGCCCAGGGGACCGCGCAGCAGGCCCAGGG
>CALCXL010000147.1 GCA_937907595.1 uncultured Pseudomonadota bacterium | reverse complement strand
AGGCACGTCGTCGGGGCAGTTCGGCACCACGCACCCGGTGTCGCAGCCGGGCAGGGCCGCCAGCAGGAGGGGCAGGGCGAGGATCCATCGACGCATGCTGGATCAGTAACGCAAATCAGAGTCACTAGCCAGGAAGATCCGCTGCGTCGCTACAGCGAGAGCCCGGCCACGCCCGCGACGGCGATGACGGCTCCCAGCACGGCGCGGCGGCCGAAGCGCTCGCCCATCAGCCACCAGGTGAAGGGGAGCACGAAGACCGGGGAGAGGGAGCTCAGGGTGGAGGCCACCGCCACCTGCGAGGCGTGCAGCACCCCGTACACGGAGGTCCAGATGCCGAGGACCGTGCCGGTGAGGGTGGCGACGAGGACGGTGGAGGTGCCCTTCGGTTCGCGGAAGGGACCCGCCACCTCCGCCAAACGACCCAGGGCCCCCAACTGCAGCCCCAGCCCCGCCGTGCCCGCGGCCAGGCGCAGGACCGAGGAGCTCAGCGCGCCGATGTCCTCGCCGGCCAGCTTGACGATGATGTTGGAGGCGGACTGCCCCGCCACCGCCAGCAGGGCGAAGCCCACGCCCACCCAGGCCGCGCCGCGGATCGGGCTGCCCTCGCTCCGATCAGCGACCACCACGAGCACCCCACCCACGGTGACGGCCATGGCGGCCAGGAGCCGGAAGGTCAGGGGCTCGCCCAGGGCGGGCCAGGCGATGAGGGCGGTAGCGAAGGGGGTCAGGGTCCACAGCAGCAGCGTGCGGCGGGGGCCGATGCGCTGCAGAGCGTGAAAGTAGGCGGTGTCCCCCAGCGAGAGGCCGACCAGCCCGCTGGCCGCAAGCAGGGCCAGGTCCATGGGGGAGGCGTCAAAGCCGGCGCCCAGCAGGGGCATGAGCGCGGCCAGGATGAGGGTCGCGAGCGCCGTCTTGATCAGGTTGAGGGGCGCGGGCGCCGTGCGTCGGCCCAGGCCGGTCCACAGGATGCTCGCGAAGGCCCACAGCGCCGACGACGCCAGGGCCGCCAGTTCGCCCACGTCAGGCCCGCTGGTCGGCGGGCACCCAGATGCGGTGGAAGGTCACCGGCAGGCGGTTGGGCAGGCGGATGCGCGCGACCCGGGCCTTCTCGGGCACCTCCTCGGGCTTGCCGTCGACGTGCCCGCGGTCCCGGAGCTCCCGCGCGTCCAGGACGTGCAGGCAGGTGATGTTGCGGAGGCCGTCGTACACCAGGCAGAGCAGGTAGCCGTCGTGCTCGCTGCCGGCGTCGGCCCGGGGCACGAAGATGGGCTCCGAGGGCACCTGCTCCTTGCCCAGGGTGTAGAGCTGGCAGTCGCCGTTGATGACGTTGACCTTGCCCAGGACGTCCCAGAGCGTGCTGGTGCTGGCGGCCTTGCTGCTGTGCGCGGCGATGTACGCGTAGGTGTAGTTCCGCCCCTCGTACTCGGGGGAGACCCGCCCGAACTCGCAGGAGACGTCCAGCAGGGTCTCCTTCTGGAAGTTGTAGTTCGGCAGGCCGCTGTCGCCCGCCGCCACCCCCACGTCGATGCGCGCGCGCACGATGCGGCTGCCCACGACGGTGCTCGGGTAGACCCCCGTGTGGATGCCCAGGATGAAGGGCTTGATGTCGCGGTCGTAGTCGTCGTACTCGATGTAGTCGAAGACGAGGCGGG
>CALCXL010000146.1 GCA_937907595.1 uncultured Pseudomonadota bacterium | reverse complement strand
TGGACGACGACGACTCGGCGGACGACGACGACTCCTCGGACGACGACGACGCCGCAAACGACGACGACGCGGCCGACGACGACGACGACATCGCAAGCGACGACGACACCGCAGACGCCTTCGACGGCCCGGGCTTCCTGGTGGCCTGCTCGGCGACGGGTTCGGGGGGTGCGTCGCTGCTGGCCCTGCTCCTGCTGCTGCCCTTGCGGCGCCGACGGACCCTCCGCCTCGCCGCTCCCGTCCTCGCCGCCCTGCTCCTCGCCGCCCCCTCCGCGCTGGCCGACCAGTCCACCGAGATCGCGCTGCTGGCCCACACGATCCACGAGCAGCACTGCGCCGACGCCTCGGCCGACCAGACCACCCAGCGCATGACCGCGATCCAGGCAGTCGTCCCGATCACCACGCGCCTGTCCGCGCAGTACGACAACACCGGCCTGACGTACCTGCTGTATTGGCGTGGCGTGCTCCAGGCCTGCATCGGCCAGGAGGAGGGGGCCCAGGCCGACTTCGAGGCGTTCCTGGCCGACGAGGACAACACCGCCCGCTTCCCCTCGCTCGTCGACGAAGCCCGGCGGCGCCTGAAGCGCCTGGACGCAGGAGGCCGGTCGAAGCGCCCCCGCCCACCGGCTGATGCGGGCACGGCGCCCCGGGTCTCGATGGGGGTGGGCGGCCACTTCGAGCTCGCCGCGGGGGAGGCGGGCGCGCAGACCTACGGCGGGCTCGGCGCGGACGTCACGCTGCTGTCGGCCAAGCCGATCGGGGGCGCGATCGGGGTGCGGGTGGCTGGCTCGGGGCCGTCGAAGGACGCAACGGGCGTCGACGCGGAGCCGGCCCGAACCTCGCTCCTGCCGTCGATCGGCGGGGGCTTCGCGCTGCGCTTCGACGGACGCGTGCGCTTCCGGGCGGTCCTCGGCGCGCAGGTGGGCTTCGGCGACTCCCCGGACCAGCCGATCCCCGTCCTGCCCGGCCCCCTGGTCCAGGTCGGCTTGAAGATCCCGTTCGGCGAGGCCCCGCTGGCGCTGCGGGTCGGGGCCGAGGTCGGCTCCCTGGGGCCCTTCTTCGACCTGCGCGCGGGCGCCGGCGTCGTGGTCGGTCGCTGACCGGCGCGAAGGGAGGGCAAGGCGGCCCACGCCTACCCCGGCGCCCTCGCGAGCAGCCCTTGGATGCTGGCCAGCAGCGCCGCCACCCGCGGGTTGTCGCGCCGCCGGCTGCGGGCCAACAGCCGAAGCTGCACCTCGCCCCCGACGACGTCGGGCAGGACCGTCACCAGGTGCGCCAGCGACTCGCCCCCCCCACCGGCGACGGCGCTGAGCGCGTCCGGCCTTGCAGACCGCAGCCCGCCGCCCGGCCACCGCCGACCGTCTGACCTACGGCCCCTTCGCCGCCTCCTGGACGTCGGCCAGGAACTGCTCGGGGCTCTGGTGCGCGCCCTTCTGCCCGAAGGGGTGCAGGCGGAAGTACTTGCTGTTGCCCGCCGCCATCACGACGAACGTCGGGTACCCGCGCACCTTGAACATCCGGGCGATGTCCGCCTCCCCCTGCCCGTCTTCGGGGTTGATGTGCACGCGGTCGATGCGGCTCAGCCAGCGTGAGAAGCTCGCGTCCTCGAAGTAGTCGCGCTCCAGCCGCCGGCACCACCCGCACCAGTCGGTGTGGAAGTAGATCACCACGGGCTTGAAGCGCTCATCGTGCAGCCGGGCGATCTCCTCGAAGCCGTCGACCCCCTCCTCCCAGCCGCGGAAGCGATAGGGGCGCGGGGTGGGCGTCGGCCGGGGGGTCGCGGCAGCTCGTCTTCCCGTCGACGCCGCCTCCCGGGGCGCCGGCGTGACCTCCTCCTGCAGCACCGTGCGCGCCACGCTCTCCACGACGTCCCGGCGGACGCCCTCGCCGGCGGTGTAGGCGATGCCGTCGTCCATCGCCAGCAGCTCGGCCGCGGTCAGGCCCTGCGTCGGCGTCGACGGCTCGCTCCGTCGCACCGCGAAGGGCGTGGGGGTCGGCGCCGGTGGCGCGGGGGCCGTCGAGCAGCCCAGGAGCAGCGCCGTCAGAGCCGTCGACAGCCAGCGGCTCCTCATCGCTCCAGCCCCCATCATCGCCCCCTCCGTCGTTCCCTCGATTACCACGTTCAGCAGGGGTGATGGCGCAGCGATGGCTCCCCGCGCGGCTCACTGGGGCTGGCTGTCGTGATCGGAGGGTGTCTGGACCCCCTGCCAGCTTCCGTAGCGCAGCGGCGCCAGGCTCCTCGCCGCCAGCACCCGCCGCACCGTCCGCGCCTTGATCAGCAGGCGGCGCCGTGCACCAGGACGAAGTGCGAGAGGTGGAACCGCGGCTCCAGGCTGTCCAGGGGGGGCTCGCGGATGAAGTTGACGGCCACCGCCAGCACGATGAGGTAGAGCCACCAGACGGCGCCCAGCTCGTAGAGCCCGCCGAAGAAGGCGGCGATGGTGGGCACGCGGAACAGGAGCTGCTCGCTTCGGAGGCCCAGGTAGAGCCGGGGGACGTAGGGCGAGACGTGCTCCACCAGGCCGTCGCCGACCCCCCACAGGGTCAAGCCGACGACGGTGGGGCTGTGGCACACGCTCAGCACCATCAGGACGATGGCGATGTTCGTGGCGAAGTAGCCCACGGTGGCCAGGAGCAGCCACGAGGGGAGGTCCCTTCGGACCAGGGGAGGCGCCATGTCCTGCTCCCGCGGCGATCGACCGGGCTCGGAGTATGGCGAGCGACACCGGTCGATGCTGTCCACCCGGTGGAACGGAAGTCGCCACCTGGGGATCCTCCCTGTCGGCGCGGAGCCGCTCCCCATCCAGCCCCACCCGCGAGAGGAGCTGCCCGATCCGGTCGGGCTGGGCGTCGTGGTGGCTCATTCCGTGGGGCTGGGAGGCGAACATGGTCCCGAGCGTCTACTCGCCCCGGCCCTGCCTTGGGGGTGGGGGTGGGCCACGGACCGCTCGGGTATACTGATCGCCGGCCCTCGACCTCGTGGACGCCCCATCCCACCTGCCTCGGTCCCTCCTCCCCGCGCTGGCGGCGGCGTGGGCGTTCGTGTGCGCGGCGCCCGATCTGCTGGCCTGGTACCCGGTGCAGGTGGGCTACGCGGCGGGGCTCGCCCTGCTCGGCGTGGCGGCCTTCGAGGCCCGGCGGGGCTGGCGACGTCCCCCGAACGCGGTCCTGGCCCTGGGGGCCCTGGCGCTGCTGATCGGGGTCAGCCTGCTGTGGAGCCGGGACCCGTCGGCGACCCGCGGGGTAGCGGCCCACGTGGGCGCCGAGGTCCTCCTGCTCGGCGTCCTGTCCCTCACCCCCCGCCGCGAGGCGCTGCTCCGGGGGTTGACCCTGGGCGTGGTCGCCGCCGCGCTCTGCCTCGCCGGCGCGTTCTGGCTGGCCCTCTTCGCCGACGCTCCGCAAGGGCGACGTCTGCATCTCTGGGGCGGCGACGGCAACCACCAGGCGCGGGCGGTCCTGCTGGGGCTGCTGCTGTGGCTGGGGCTGGAGCGGCGGCCGAAGTCGGCGGTGGGGGCGGGGATGATCGCGATGGCGGCGGGGCTGGCGGGCTCCCGGGGCGCGGTGCTGGCGGGGGTCGGGGGGCTGGCGCTGCTGGCGTGGCGGCCGTCGAAGCCACTGCGGGCGGCGGCGGCGGTGGCGGTGCTCGGCGCGGTGCTCGGCCTGTTCCTGCCCGCGGCCCGGGGCGACCTGCGTTCCCCGGTCGAAGGACTGGAGCGCGGCGAGACCAAGGCCTTCACGTCGGGCCGGGACGCCATCTGGCCGAACGTGCTGGACATCGCCCGCGATCACCCGCTCCTGGGCGTCGGCGCGGGGGCGGTGCCGGCCGTCTACACGCCCTACCAGGAGGCGCGGGAGCGGCGGGGAGGCGCGCACAGCAAGGGCTCGCGGGACGCCCACAACCTGTACCTGGAGGTGCTCGCGTCGCTGGGACCGTTGGGGCTCGGGCTGCTCCTGGGCGCCCTGCTCCTGGCCTGGCGGGCCGCGCGGGCTGGTCCAACCCTGGGCCCGGCCCTGGTGGTCTTCGTGGCGCTGTCGGCCGGGACCGTCACCTGCTGGCAGCAGAAGGGATGGTGGCTCGCCCTCACCCTCGCCGTGCTCAGCGCCCCTCGTCCGGAGGCCGCGCCCCGGTGAGCTACCCGCCGCTCGGCCGGACCGTGATGCTCAGCGCGTAGTCCAGCCCGTACTGCCGCACATCCGGGGCCGCGAAGCTCACGTAGCCGGTGCCGCCTGGGCCCACGTCGTCCCAGGTGACCAGCAGGTCCGCCGGGAGCTCGTCCTTGGAGTTCGTGAACACAGCCATCGTGCCGTCGGACGGTCCTGCCCGGATCTGGAACTCGTCCCAGCCGTCGCCCCGGTCCGCGCTGAAGAAGACCTCCGTGCCGGGCGCGGGCAGCGTGAACAGGAAGAAGTCGCGGTCGTACGCGCAGACCTCCAGGGCCACCGTCCAGGTGCCCTCGACCAGGGCGGGGATCCCCAACACGACCGTCAGGTCGATGGCCTCGCTGAGGAAGTCGTTGTCCTCCCAGGGGTCGTCGGTGTAGCACTCGAGCGGGGGTGTGGCGTCGTCGTCGTCCGCGGTGGCGTCGTCGTCGTCCGCGGTGGCGTCGTCGTCGTTCACGGGCGCGGGGCAGGCTGCGAGAAGGAGGGCGAGGCACCACGGGGATCCGAGCAGGGTCATGTCGCCTCCAGCTTCGGGTTCATGCACCCGCCCCGGTAGTCTTCCAGCCGCGTTGTGGGATGTCGCGGCGGACTTCTCGGGGAAGACTGCCTCGTGGTCGATCGCGATCAGGCCCGCATCTGTTGCCCGCCCCTTCCCCTACCGGGGTCGGGCACGGTAGGGGTGACCTGCGGGTCGAATACGGACCCGGGCCCCGCGACCGGGGCTGACAGGAGGCATCGATGGGACGGATCTTCGAGACACGCAAGGCCACCATGTTCGCCCGCTGGGACAAGATGGCGAAGGCCTTCACCCGGGTGGGCAAGGACATCCAGATCGCCGTGAAGGCGGGCGGGCCCGACCCCGACACCAACCCCACGCTGCGGCGCGTCATCGCGAACGCCCGCGCCGTGAACATGCCCAAGGACAAGGTCGACGCGGCCATCAAGCGGGCCCAGGGCGTCGACTCGTCGGACTGGG
>CALCXL010000145.1 GCA_937907595.1 uncultured Pseudomonadota bacterium | reverse complement strand
GCTGATGGGGCTGCTGGTGGTGATGGGGGTGGGCAACGTCGTCAGCGTGCTGCTGCCCCTGGCCCGCATGGGCGCGCGGGCCCAGCAGGGCGGTCAGCGCGGCGCGGCGGCCGCGGCGGAGGGCGGGGTGGAGCCGCCGGGCTGCGGCACGATGATCGGTCGCTTCTTCCTGTCCCAGATGTCGATGGTGCTGCTGGTGCCGCCGGGGATCCTGGTGATCTTCGCGTCGCGCACCGCCGACGGGGCCGCGCTCCTGCCGGCGATGCTGGCCGCCGCCGCCTGGTGCGGGCTCATCTACGTCGCAGGCACGGCGATGGCGGTGGGGCGATGGCGCTCCGCCGAGGAGGGGCTGGTGGCCCGCTTCGCCACCCGGGGGTCCCAGTGATGGTCGCTGGGGTGCGCGCAGGGCGCAGGGGGTAGGATTCGGCCGTGTCGACCCCCCGCCCCGAACAGACCGTCGCCGACGCGATCGGTCGCATCATGTCCTTCTGGGGCTTCCGCAAGAATCTGGGGCGCTTGTGGGCGCTGCTCTACCTGTCGCCGGAGCCCCTGACCGCGGCCGAGCTCTGCGAGCAGCTGCGCTTGTCGACGGGGTCGGTGTCCATGGCCCTCAACGAGCTGCAGCGCTGGGGCGCTGTGCACAAGCGCTTCGTGCCGGGCGATCGCCGCGACCACTATCAGGCGGAGCCGGACGTCTGGGGCACCGTCTCCCGCGTCATGCAGCAGCGGGAGGTGCAGCAGATCGCCCTGGCCCTCAACGCCTTCAAGACCGCCGAGGACTCGCTGGCCCGGGAGGTCGTGGAGGCGGAGTCGTCCGGGGATGAGGCGGGGGCTGCGTCGGCCGCCTACCGCAGCGCCCGGGTGGCGGAGCTGGAGGAGCTGGCGCTGGCGGGCAAGGACCTCCTGGGCCTCCTGCTGGGCCAGCGCGCCCCGGACGAGCTGGTGCCGGAGAAGGAGGAGCCGCCCCGCCGCCCCCGCCTGCCCCGCGCGCCCGAGGACGGCTGACGGTCATCACACGGTGGTGAGGTTCTCGCTCCGCTCCAGGACCTCCAGGACGGCGGAGTAGCGGCCGAAGGGCGGGAAGATGTACGCGCCGGCGATCTGCTCGAAGGAGCGGGCGTGGCGCAGGGCCTCCGCGGCGATGTTGATGCCTTCCTGACGCTGCGCGCTGCGGTCGGACGCCGAGTGCATGCGCTTGCGGATGGGCTCGGGGATCTGCATGCCCGGGACCTCGTTGTGCAGGAAGTCGGCGTTCTTGGCCGAGGCCAGGGGCAAGATCCCCACGAAGAAGGGGATCCGGGGGAAGCCCGCGATCTTCTTGAGGAAGTTCTCCAGCAGCATCGGGTCGTAGCAGGGCTGGCTGAAGGTGAACTCGGCCCCCGCCTCCAGCTTGCGCTTGAACTTGTCGATCTCCTTGGGGAGCGGCTCGAAGCCGGGGTTGCAGCCGCAGCCGATGACGAAGTTCGTCTGATCGCCCATGGGGTCGCCGCCGAAGTCGACACCCCGGTTGAGGTTGTTGACCGCGCCCACCAGGGAGACGGAGTCCAGATCGAACACGCCGGTGGCGTCGGGGTAGTTGCCCATCTTCGGCGGGTCGCCGGTGACGCACAGGATGTTGTGCACCCCCAGGGCGTGGGCTCCCAGCAGGTCCATCTGCATGCCCAGGAGGTTCCGGTCCCGGCAGCAGTAGTGGACGATGACGTCGATGTCGGCCTTCTCCATCACCCGCAGGGCCAGGGAGATGGCGGACATGCGGGCGGTGGCGCGGGGGCCGTCGGCGATGTTGACGGCCTGCACGCCGTTCTTCGCCAGCAGCATGGCGCCCTCGATGGGCCGCGACGGGTCCAGGCCGCGCGGGGCGTCCAGCTCCACGGAGACCGAGAAGGGCTCGCTGATGCGCCCACCCCAGCGGCTGCGCTCGGGCAGGGGCACGGGCTTCAGGGAGGCGGGCAGGCTGCGCCCGGGGTGGCTCTTGACCGTCACCCGGCGCCGACTGGGCTCTACCGACGCCAGGAAGCTGCGCATCTCCTTGATCATGCGGGGGGTGGTGCCGCAGCAGCCGCCCACCAGCCGCACCCCGCTCTGCACGAAGCGGCGGGCGTACTCGGCCATGTACTCGGGGGAGGCCAGGTAGAGGCTTCGGCCGTCGACCATCTCCGGCTGGCCCGCGTTGGGCATGGCCGACAGGGGGATGCCCGCGGCGGCCTCCATGCGCTCCACCAGGTCCAGCATCACGGCCGGGCCGTTGACGCAGTTGGTGCCGATCACGTCCACGCCCAGCGTGCTGATGCGGGCGACGACCTCCTCGGGGCTGGGCCCCACGAAGTAGTGGCGCATGGGCTTGAAGGCGAAGGAGGCCACGATGGGCACGTCGGCGTCCACGGCGCGCACCGCACCGATGGCCTCTTCCAGCATGGAGAGCTGGCGGAAGGTCTCCAGCAGCACCACGTCGACGCCCTCGGCCAGCATGAGCTCGGCCTGCTCCCGGTAGGCGGCCTGGGCCGCGCCGCCGCTGAGGGGACCCGCGGGCCGGATGAGGGTGGGCAGGGGGCCCATGGAGCCGCCCACGAAGCCTTCGGGGCCGGCGGCGGCCCGGGCCAGGCGCACGCCGCCCTGGATGATGTCCGCCATGCGGTCCTCCAGGCCGTGCTTGGCCAGGCGGATCCGGGTGGCGCCGTAGGTGTTGGTGGTGACCAGGTCGGCGCCGGCGGCGACGTAGTCGCGGTGGATCTCCTCGATGAGATCGGGGCGCCCGATGTTCAGCTCGTCGTAGCAGCGGTTGATGAACACGCCGCGGCGGTAGATCTCCGTGCCCATGGCGCCGTCTGCGAGCAGGACGCGGTCCTGCAGGGCTTCTCGAAAGGACTCGGGCATTGCATTCCTCCGGCCTGGGGGCGTTGCTCGGCGAGCGGTCGCGCATGGTAGCCGCCAACGCGGCGACCTGCGGGGTGCAGGATCCCCCCCCGCCCGCGCCTTGATTTCGAGGCCCGGCTGCCGCACGGTGGGTCCGTGGTCGATGCGCCCGAGATCCCAACCAGCCTCGCCGGCTACCGGGTGGTGGGCCTCTTGGGGCAAGGCACCTTCAGCCGCGTGTACCACGTCGTGCGGGAAGGGGGCCGCGGCTTCAGCAAGGAGCTGGCCCTCAAGGTGGTGTCGCCGGACGTGCCTGTCACCGACGATGTGCGCCGCATGTTCGCCGACGAGGCCCGCATCGGCTCCCACCTGCACCACCGCAACATCGTCGCCGTGCACGAGTACGGCGCCGAGGGGCGGCCCTGGATCCTCATGGACATGGTCGAGGGCCTGGACCTGCGCATCCTGCTCCGACGCCTGCGCGCGCGCGGCCTCTGGTTGCCCGTCTCCAGCGCGGTGGAGGTGGCGGTGCAGGTGCTCGACGGCCTGCAGCACGCCCACGCCCGTCGCCGGGACGACGGTCTGCCCCTGGGCATCGTGCACCGGGACCTGAACCCCGGGAACGTGCTGATCAGCGACGACGGCTGCGTCAAGATCGCGGACTTCGGCCTGGCCCGGGACGGTGGGACCGGGGACACCCAGCCCGGCATGACCCGGGGCACGGCCCGCTTCATGAGCCCCGAGCAGGCCCGCGGTGTGGAGCTGGACGGCCGCTCGGATCTGTTCTCGGTGGGCACCCTGCTCTACGTCATGCTGACCGGGAGGCTCCCCTTCGTGGGAGCCAACGATCGCGAGGTGATGAAGGCCGTGGCGCGCGCCCAGTTCAGGCCCGTTCAGCTGGGTCGGCCCCAGGTCCCCGACGGCGTCGCCCGGGCGGTGCATCGCCTGATGGCGCCCTCCCCGGCGTCGCGCTACCCCACGGCGCGCGATGCCGCCGAGGCCCTGGCGGAGGCCTTCGACGCCCACGCCCTGGGCCGGTCGGGGCGGGAGCTGGGCCTGCTGGTGCGCAAGGCGGCGGTGGTGGTGGAGGAGCAGACCAGCGAGTTTGACGGGCCCGGCGTCCGCTACGGCGACTCCTTGCCGGAGGTGCCGCCGAGCGACTGAGTGTCGGCGGCGGTCATCGCGCCCGCCAGATCAGCCCAGCTGAACCAGCGCCCAGACCAGCACGCCGAGCGCGCCGAGCAGGAGCGCCAACCAGCCCATCCACGCGCGGTCGCGCTCGCGCTGGCGCTGGCGAGGGGCTCGGGCCGGCTTCATGCGCTCCATCGACACCGGGCCCCGCTGGGCGACGGGGATCAGGGGCGGAGGGGCCGCCGCGGGGGCTGGGGGGAGGGACGCCGACGCGGCGTGCCTGGACTCGTCCCAGGGTGTGGGCAGGGGGGGGAGCTCCACCACCTCCTCCAACTCCACCGGCTTGGGGGCGTCGGAGTAGCTGTCGTCGGGCAGGATCGCCCCGCCCACGCGCCGGGGACCGCGCCGGGCCTCCAGGCGGGTCAGGTCGAGCAGCGGCTTGCTGGTGCCGGGACGGGTGGCTCCCAGCCGGATGCGGGTGGGCTGCACGTCCTTGCCGTGGGTGCGCTGCTCGGGGTAGGCGCGCTCCATCTCCCGGGACAGCACCGCCGCTCCGTGGGAGGTGCCGGTGGTGCGCAGCCAGGCCAGCAGATCCGCCTGGAAGGCGGCCGCGCTGCTGTAGCGCTCGTCGCGGTCCTTGGCGGTGGCGTGGCGGACGATCGCGGCCAGCGCCGGGTCCAGGTCTGGGCGCAGCCGATCGACGCCGGCGGGCTCCTCGTCCTGGATCGCCTTGATGGTGAGGTAGTCGTCGTCGTCGGCGAAGGGGTGGTGCGCGGTCAGCGCCTCGTACAGCACCACGCCCAGGGAGAACACGTCCGACCGTCCGTCCAGGGGGCGGCAGAGCGTCTGCTCGGGCGACATGTAGGGGAAGGTCCCGCGCAGGATGCCGTGGGCGGTCTGCAGCTCCCGGTGGTGGCCGGCGGCCACGCCGAAGTCGGTGATCTTGACCTCGCCGTCCCAGCTGAGCAGGACGTTGGCGGGGTTGATGTCCCGGTGCACCACGCCCAGGTGGTCGCCGTGGGCGTCGCGCCGGCTGTGGATGTGCTCCAGGGCGCCGCAGCACTCGGCGATGGCGAAGGCGACGACGTCGGCCGGCAGGTAGCGGCGGTCGTCGGCGGCGGCGGTGATGAGCTCGGCCAGGTTCCGCCCGTC